>CAMKEM010000003.1 GCA_946411565.1 uncultured Prevotellaceae bacterium
GTTAAAAACAGCTTGCTGTTTGCCACATAGCCAATTCGTCGAATCGACGTTAATTAATGTTATGCGACAGCAAAAGAAAATTCATCGAATTCACTTTTCTCGTATTATTTTCCAATTACTCTACCCCAAACATTCAGGGTAAAATTTGAAAGAAAATCAGAGTGAAAACACAAACATTGGCTTGAGAAACTTGAAGAGCCCAAAGGGACAACCCACGCAATTTTAGCGGTTTCAACGGGGATAGTTTGATAACTGTTACATTTATAATTGCTTTTTTGCATTGAGTGTCAAATTTACAAATATTGCACATTTTGTTTGTTTTATATCTGTAAATCAACTTTTCATTTGTTCCAAATAATTGCGCAATAATACCATTACAATAAAAAAGTATGCGCATAATTTTTCTAAAACGTGTAAAATATATACCTTTGCAGCAGGAAAATGAAACCGCAAAACCGAAAATCGAACCAATTGTTATACCTTGGTAAATTCGGTCTTGTTTACGCACACAAAAATTGTGTAGCGATGACTACTGAAACGTGTTCTTCAAAGAACTACTAAATTTGATAAAGTCACGGATTAATAGAGACGGGGATAATTAACATTGTAAAAACAGGCCAAAAGCCGGGGGGTTAATTAAAGACGGTGTATATAATATTCGGATAATATTCAATAGATAGTAATTATAATGTAATATTAAGTAAAGAAAGTCAAGTATGAAGAGATTTTTTAAACTAAATGTGTTTGCTCTTGTAGCACTGCTATTTCTTGGAGTAGCAGACGTATGGGGCTTGGGCATTAAGAAGAATGTTGCCTTAAATCTTCAGGCTGAATTATCTCAAGCTAATGGAGGTACTGGTACATGGAGTAACAGTACATTGAGTTGGAGTAAAAGTTATAGCAATCTGTTTTTCCTGACAGATTGGTATAATTGCGATTTGTCACGATATGACAAAATGGTAATTAACACATCTACAGTCACAACCGGGTCTGGTTGGAATCGTAAAACACTAGATGCCAATTATCGAGTTCTCATTAGAATTGATGAGAAGAACTATACATGTTATTTGAGAGGTGGTGGAGAGCAGGTTATCAATATCAAGACCGACTTTAAGGATGCTGATGGTAACACACCAGAGACGATTCAATCTGGTGACCCATTTAGTGCTGTACAGTCAATTAGAATTGGCGGTAATAGTGGAAGTGGTTCTGTAAAGATTAACTCTATCTATTTCCATAGGACTTTAAGTTGGGATCGTAAGGGTAGAATAAAATTCTATGCTCAGGATTTCAACCTTGGAGATGGTGTAACTCTTGAGAATGGTAGGTTTACTTATAGTGCACAATATAACGACATCCATCTTGAATTTGACGAGGATGGTTTTGACGCATCAACGATTAACGATATTACTGAGAACAAATCAGGTAATATAACTACATATCAGGTTTTTGAAAATGACAATACTACCAAGTGGTCTCTTGGTGAAGCACAAACATCTAAGTTGAATATGAAAATATTCAAGATTTGTGCGAACGCTGGAGGCTATATTGATTTCAATTCTGTAGTCTTCACAAAGAAGAAGGTTTACTTCAATGTAGCAGATGGTCGCCTTTACTTTGAGGACTTTGAGGATCTATCTGATGCTTCATTCTTAGATGGTAAGGATGCGCCAATAGAAGCTCCTAATGCAAGTCAGCAGGGTAAATACTATCTTTATGGTGGAAGAGGTAAGATTCTCAAGGATCCTACTTTCAACAACTATTATCAGAATCTTGCTGATGCAGATGAATATACCAAGAGTCTTTCTGAGAACTTCCTTCGTTATACATTCACTGATGCACAGAGAAGCGCAAATGAAAATGCTATCAAGAGTACAGGTGCTGCAACTGTTGGTTTCTGGGTAAATGGTCAGGTGGCTGTAGATTATGAGCTTCCTTTGGAGCGTGGCTCTATGTTCTGTATCTTCAGTAACGACCGTTTCAGAAAAGCTGATAATGTTACGGAAAGACCTCGTTTCATGTTCGACATCTCATGCAATGGTTGGGTATATTCTTATATGCCAAATACCAATTCAGCTGGTAAAGATATTGGTATAAACTATTTCTTCTATGGTGAGAAAAAAGCAAACTCAGGAGCAACTAACCCATTGGGAAGTCTTTTTGGCAAGGAAAATTACGTTCACACTCTTGACCAGAGTCAGCATAAGTTCTATGATGACAAGAAGTGGCACTATGTAACATACGTAATGGATAATCAGTTGACACGTGTTAAGATTTATCTCGACGGTGTTCTTACAGGTACAATTGAAGACATCACAAAGCTTCCTAATACTGATCACTCAGAATGCGAGTTCTCAGGTACCAATGACTATAAAGGTCGTACCCTCTATCTTCGTAACATCATTCTTGGTGGTTTCACTCCTCATGGTCTTTTCTATGACAAGCAGTATTACTCAGACGCTGCTCTTGCATACGATGACATCGCTCTCTATGGAAAGGCTCTTACTCAGGAGCAGATTCAGTCTATCATTGATCAGAAGAATTATACTCCTGAAGAGTGGCACTATGGTGACAGCTTCGATGAATACAACGCAGCTAAGGGTGGTCAAGAAGAGAAAAATGACGTAAGTGGCTTGGGTGTAGATCCAACATTCAATTCTACAACAGGCTACCTCGAAGTTAAAAAAGGTCAGCTCGTAATCCCTAATGTTCCAAAGAACTATTATGTTCGTGTGGAGTACACTTCAAAAACCGTAAATGTACTTACTTCAACAGACAACACTAATTTTGTTTATGTTGGACGTCGTGAAGAGACGGTTGCTGGTAAACGTTACCGTGTAGCAACATTTAAGGCAAATAAGGAAGGTACTTATACGTTGAATGTTAGTAACAATATGACGGTTCGTTCTATTGTTATCACTCCTTATCAGTATGCTGTGCTGAAGTATGGTACTTGGGCTAATTCTGAGCATACAGGTTTCACACCGCTGAATGATGATAAAAGAGTTGTTCTTAATGTTAAGCGTACAAACAATAAAAATACCTACTATAATACAAATAATGAAAGTCTTGGTGAAAACCCAGCACTTCCAGAGCCATCTCTGCTGATTGATGGTAAGTCAAATGGTAGTTACAAACTATACGAGGATATTAATGACTATAAGGATGGAGCGAATTATCCTTATGTGAAGTACAGAAGTACTGCTCCTCACGTTGCCCACATCGACAAGGAGGGTAATATTACAATGACAGGTATTGCTGGTAATACAACCATTATTGCAGAGCTCATCAGTGACAATCAATTCGTTGGTTCTGAGCCGATTGACTCTTTCGAACTTTGTATCAAGAAGGAAGAGAATACATTGAGACTTGTCAAAGGACAGCAGGTAGCTGTAAACGGCAAGTACCCTACTGCCGATAGCAACAAGAATCTTAGCAACATTACTTTGACTATTGGTGGCTGGAGCAACACACCTACCTATAAAGATCAAGCAGGAAAAGAGATAAGTGATAGTTGGGCTAATGCAACATCATTCATAGGTCCAATAAGGGGAAATGAAGAGATTCTCGATGAGTTCAATCAGTACTCTACTGGTACTAATCCAGCAAAGAGTGAGAGCTATGGTAATGATGATGGAGACTACCATCCAGAAAATGCCTTTGCAAACAACGCAACTTCTTGGACTCTTCCTTGCCGTGGTGCATACGTCAAGTTTGAACCTGTAAAGCCTGGTATTGTTACAATGTACCTCCTTCAGGAAGGTAACCTTGACGGATTGCAAAATAAAACTGGTAACTCAACAAAAATTTTCTGGCGTCCAGTCTATATAACAGATGAGACAGGTAAGGTTGTTGATTTCGTACAGGCTGCAACAAACGGTCGTATTACACTCAAAGACAACTTCTTCGTTGGAGATAAGCGCCGTGCTCAGTTCATTGAAAGTATTGATGCTACATACAACCAGACTCTATTAAATGATCTTAAAAATCTCAAGAATAATAACTACAGTCAGTTCCGTACCCTCATCGACAACTGGAACAACGCAGGTTGGAGACAAAAGGTAATTCCTACAGGTGACGGTGGTTACATGGTAATGTCAAAGGCAATCGTCCGCTATACATTCAATGTATATCCAGGTAAGACTTACTACCTGTTCTCTAATCAGAATCAGATTTCAATCTCTGGTTTCAACTTTGAGGAAGGTCGTCTGCTCGATACTAAGACTCAGTATTATGAAACAGCTCCAGTACGCGATGTAGAAGAAGGTAATACTATCCGCTTTACAGATGGTCTTAACGATAAACAGCCAGATATCCCAACAAATAGTAAGGATATAACAACTGTAACTTACGAGCGTAACTTTGCTCAGGGCAAATGGGCTTCAATCTGTCTTCCATTCAGCATGAACAACAGACAGATGCGTGAGCAGTTCGGTGATGAGACAGCGGTTGTTCTTCTCAAGAACATCGAAGAGGATGGTAAGATTAAGCTGATTTGGCACGTTAATCAGGATATCATTGCTGGTTATCCTTACTTCATCCTTCCAAAGGGTGCTGTAGAGCATGATAACGTTTCAAACTCAACAATCACAAAGATTACAGTTGATACTTACTTCAATAGTGAGGCTAAGAACGAGAATCCTGTGCTCTCTATAGGTTCAAATGGTAATAGCTTCAACTGGCAGGGCTCTTATAATGGAGAATGCTACGATGCTGTAAATCCTTACGTATTCGAAGGAAACTACAGGAAAGAAACTCTTCCTGCAGGTTCATACGTAATGAGCACAAGTGGTACTCTTGCAAAGCTGACTAAGGCTACCCAAGTTAAGCCATTCCGTGCATATTTGAAGTATATGGGTTCTAACGCTAACAACGCTAAGCCTCTATTTACATCAATTGACTGGCAGAATGATGAGACAACATCTATTGATGACATTATCTTCCAGAACGGAATACTTACAGAATCAACTGACGTTTATGGCATTGATGGAACAGTAATCCGTCATAATGCACAGAATCTATCTAATCTCTCAAAAGGCGTTTACATCGTCAACGGTAAAAAGTTTATAGTAAAATAACAACGGATACAAATGAAAAAATTTTATATATCTCCTGTCTGTGAGGTTTTCCTCACAGACCAGGAAGAAGATTTATTACTGACATCAGCAGAAATTGTATCAGGAGACCCAGGGGGATATAGTCCCGTTGACCCATACATTCCAGGTGGCGGTGAAGTTGATGATCCCAATAATATAGGAGCCAAAGGTGGCTTAGTTTGGGATAACACTTTATTTGATTAATATACACCGATGATGGCGTTGTGATAACGCCTAAAGAGAATATCTCTCTTTACTTGAAAATTACATATCTTTTTTGTATGTTCTTCGATTTTTCATTTCAATGAAAAGAGAAGAACATACTTTTTTATTACTGTTCGCTAAACATATTTAAGTCTCTATTATTGATGTCTATTAGTATAGACACCAGCATTTTTCTCTTTTTCCTCGGTTGTCCGCTATAATTATGCACTTAAAATGCATTTTTGAGTTTAGTGGAAAGTAATAATACTCATACAAAAGATAGCCCTGACCCGCATCACTGCGGATCAGGGCTTAGTATGTTTTGGTATGAATTTCAGTAAGGACAGTTGTGGAAACGTTATTTTTTGATGTCCTTGAGATCGAGGATCATTCCACCATTAGAGCCAGTAACTGTTGGCAGATGACCATCCCATTTCTCAATCCAGTCTTCCTGCACGATGTGCTGTGATAAACTAGCAGCTATTTTTGTGTTGTAATATGCTTCTGCATCTGCCTTGATCTGCATTGCCTCAGCAGCACCCTTTGCCTCTGCAATCTTGATCTTTGCCTCTGCCTCTGCCTCAGCAACCTTGTTCTTTGCCTTGAGAGCAGACTGAACGGCAGCATTCTTCTCGTTGATCATCTGAGCCAATGATTGTGGAGGTGTGATCTGTGATGTGAACTCTTCTACGATGAAGCCTTCCTTCTGAAGTGAAGACTCAAGGCGACGGCGAACATCACTCTCAAAGTTTGCACGACTTGACATTAGCGAATCACTTGTATAGCGGTTTGCACAAGTGCGGTAAGCCTCATAGATACAAGTGCGGATATATCCGTTTTCAAGATCCTGAACGCCCTCACGATACTTTACGAAGATGTCGCAAGCCTTGGCTGGATCTATGCGATAGGCGATTGTTGGATCCATCTGGAAGGTAGAAGCATCCTTTGCGTTTACGTTGAATGGCTCATAATTCTTACGCTGGAGATAGGTAGGGTAGGTGAATACCTTTGTCGTTATGGGGTTATAGAACACCCATCCTTTACAAGTTCCTTCCACACCACCGTATTTCTCTTTGGAAGAATCCCATTTGTGGAACTTGATACCAATCTCACCAGAATCGACTACCGTACATGATTTTGATAGTAATATTGTGAATCCGAGGGTAAGAGCTACGGAGATAAATATCCATTTTACTTGTGATAATGATATATTAAATTCTGGACTTTTTGATCCTGTGTTATTATTAAATTTTACCATAGTTTTTTTTCGTTTTTGGGGTTCGGCCTCTCCCCCCAGCTTTGCACATACTCCGATGTTATCGACATCGGACTTCCCTCCGTAGGGATGGGGCCTGAGCGCCAATTTAATTAATAATGAATAATTTATAATCGAGATGCCTTTCGCCTTCTGCTCCCTTCCCCATTACGGGGGAAGGGTTGGGGTTAGGGGGCTTAGATTCTCACAGCCGTACCGCTGCAACTTACCATCAGCATACTGCCTGACTGACCGATAGTCTCATAGTCGAGGTCGATACCTACGATAGCATTAGCACCCATGTTTTCAGCACGTTGACGCATCTCATTAAGAGCTTTTTCCTTAGCTTCAACGAGCGTGTTCTCATAGCTTGAAGCACGTCCGCCGAAGATGTCGTGAATGGAAGCTGCGAAATCCTTGAAGAAGTTAGCACCGATGATTACTTCGCCTGAAACTATTCCGAAATACTGCTGAACTGGGCGACCTTCGATTGTTGGAGTTGTTGAGAGTAACATAATTTTTTTCCTTTCTTTACTTTATGTGATTAATATTTTTTTGTTTTGATGTTGCAAAGGTACGACAAAAAGGGAAAATTATGAAATTATTGCAATGATTTGCATGAAATATTGGAAATGTAAGGAAAAACTTGTATCTTTGTTGCGAAAATATATTTAGAGTAACGGCCTCTCCCCCCGCCCTCCCCCGTAGGGAGGGAGTCGGAAGGCGAAAGTAATTCAATTATTAATTATTCACTATTAATTATTCATTAGCCTCTACAAGCGCTCCAGCTCCCTCCCTACGGGGGATGGCGGGGGAGAGGCCCTATTTATAACTATGAGAGATCTCGCCCGACAAGGTATATACCGCATTATATATGACATCATCAAGGCAGACAGTATTATTGTACGCCGAGAGATAGATGCCATAAAACTTCTTTGTGACAAATACGGCATTACGCCAAAGCATAGAATGGCGTCTATGAACCTTTCGCTTGCAGAAGCCGTGAAAGAGGTGCAGAGCCTTACGATAGGTCAGGTAGAGGAATTGCGCAAGGACATCAGCCAACTTATTCTTGCGGATGATGCCAGTCAACGTGAGGAGGCTCTTCTTCTGTTTGCAATAATGAAGGCTATCGACGGAAAATGCGAGGTGGTGAGCGTTCCGTGGGGCGAGATAATGATGGATAATTCCCAACTCCTATTTATAGAAGAGGGCTATGACGAGGATGTAAATGCGTATATTGAAGCGCATTATAACACGATTGTGAACACCTGTAAGGTGGGAGGTTTTGATTTCGTCTATATCCCAAGACTCACGAAGGTATTTGCCTCACAGTCAATGATGAGCGACCTCTTCTTCTATTTCTCGCCAACAAATACGATAGAGGAAGCACAATGTATAGCCGATAATCTATGTAATGTCACGACCTCTATGGTATATCGTGAATTGCTTGTCGGGAAGATGGGTTTTCGTATGGATGTTGCTAACCCTTCCTTGCTGTTTAGAGTATCATTCTCGGTAATGAACGGTCAGAGAATGGCTAACTATGCGCTTATCAATACTGATAATGATATGCTTGCGCAGTTAGAGGAAATTGTGTTAGAGCTTCAAAGGTTGCAGAACGATAATACTCTGACCATAAACAATATATGCGTAAAGCAGGACTCTTTTATCTACAATGGGTTCTATCGCACCTTGTTCGACCTCCTTACATATCGCAAAGGGGCTAAATGCGAGCTTGTGGTGCATCCTTATAGTCGTAGTAATGTGCTCTCTATTCGCACTACGACATTAGAATCTGATACGGAACAGCCTCTTGATCTTGGGCCAAAGGAATCTGCCTTTTATGTGTTTCTTATAAAGGAAACGCAGGAGTATGGAGGTTTCAAAATTGCTATGCAGACAAAGGACGATTTATCTTATCTCTCAGAGGCTCAGAAACGCTTTGAGCAGACCTATTTCTCTCTCTGCAACAGAGATACCGCACCTGACATTACAGATGCGGGAATCCGTCGCCCTATGCTATCAAAAATACGTAAGGCAATAGAGAATAATGATATTATCGTCCAGCGCATGATGTTTATGCCAGAGGTAAGCAGAGATAAGATTATAAAGGTATATTTGGAGAGAATTGCCAACTATTAATTAACGAGAGTTTGATGAAATTCATGAAACCCTGTAAGGGTGACATAGTTCCATATTTCGTATTCTCTAATTATGAAATTATATCACCCTTACAGGGTTCTTGAAAGGATTTGTGCGTTAAGATAGGGTTGCACCCTATCCTAAGCTATATCACCCCTTCAGGGTTGTTTCATTAACACATTAACCACCATAACACGTTAATCTGCATTTTTTCTTGCAAAATTCTTGTTATTCACTTGGTAATCAACACTTTCTTTCTGTTCTTGCCATTTGAAATAATATAAATGCCTGGGTGTTTGATGTTATCGACTTTCAATCCGTTAATATCATAAATGGTTTTAATATTGTCATTTATGATGTGCTCCTCAATGCCTGTGTAAATGCGGTTTATGTATTTAATTCCAGCAAGGGCATCGATTTCGCCCCAACCGTAATAGTTGTTAGGATATGATAAAGACTCGTCGTAATGTATACAGGTATGGGCAAAGACATCCTTTATCTGTTCTGGGGTTAGGGTAGGGCATACCTGAAGCCAGAGAGCTATTACGCCTGTAACGGCTGGACAAGCCATAGATGTGCCTTTTGCCATAGCCCAATAATGCTTTCTGCCCTCATATTCAAATACTCGTGAGCCATATTTCTCTTCCAGATGCAGATCTTCTCTGTAACTATTGGTTGAAGAAACGATATTTACTCCTGGAGCCATAACGTCAGGTTTGATACAGCCGTTAAGGGCTGGACCTATGCTACTGAAATTCGCCCTTACGCCGTTTGTGCCGAGGTTATCACCATATATATATCCTGTGTGGCTTATTACCTTAGTAACGTGAGCCGAAGCACCAACAGCAATTACGTTCTCGGTAGAAGCTGGGAAATACATGCTATGCGTCTGCTGAAAATCGCGTAAGCTCTTATCAAGATCGTTGCTTTTGAAACTTCCACTACCAAAGAAAACTTCTATGTCATTATCCGATCCAAGAACCGCAAATGATATTTCTGTATTCTTTCCGAAACTATCATTATCAACATCTGAAATCTGAAATTCCGAGGCATATAAGGTATTGTCATAGCATTCTGGATATGTGCACAAGCTAATGGCAAAGCGTTCCTTACCAACAAGAAGTGTATCAGTCATAACGCTATCAGGAAACACAGAAAGCTTTGTCATGTCATATTCCCACGTTCTTACCTTGTTTTCTTTTTGATAGAAAGAGAGTTGCATCCTCACAGGCTTTTTTGATCGCATGACATAGCCAGCATCTTGTGTGGCACTTGTAAGAAATGCCCCTTTCTTGTTCTCTCCTTTTGCCTTATGGATATAGGTGTTTTTTGTGCCGTCATTACCAGCGGCAGAGCATAGTATGCGCCCTGGCCCTACCATCTTATTTAGAACCTCCTGATAGAGTTTACTTTCGTTCAGTTCGTCATAAGTGCCTTCTGAGAAGTTGATTACGCAAGGCTTTCCAACGCTTTCGGCATAGTCGAAGATATACTTAAACCCAAGCAGATCAGTTGCCGTGGTGTACTTGTATAGATCCGCTTCTGGTATAACATCCTGATTGTTAGTGGTATAGTTTGCTACCACGCATAGCTCCGCATCAGGAGCCATACCAACGTATTGGCAAGCCACTCCATTGCCCTCACCGCCCGAACCAGATGCAGTTCCCATAGTGTGAGTGCCGTGATATTGCGTCAAGCCATCGGCTGAATATCTCTTATTGAGAATTGCCTCTGTACCTATGTATTGTCGTCCGACATAAATAGTATCATTTCCTGCCTCTGTTTTTCCAATGACCGCCTCACCATCTTTCGAACTGTCAAGCATATCCCATACCTGTTTTATGCGATATTCCTGCATATCAGTCGAATACCAGTTAGGGTGAGTAAAATCAAAACCAATATCCATAACACCAACAACGACACCCTTGCCAGTTGCCGACAATGGTTCTGGATTGTTCCAGACATCTTTTGCTCGTACTATTGTTGCTGAGTTATCATTTGTCACAAAGCAACTCTTTCCAGCCTCTATCCTATGAATGGAAGAATATGAGCAAAGGGCAGGTATTTTGTCAAGTGGAATGCTCGCAATATAGATGTCATCCCAGTTAGCATATATCTTGCATCCGTTTTGCTTTAGTAATTGAATGTCGGAGGTTTTGACCAAAGTGGTAATAGTAATGGCCTCTCCCCCCGCCCTCCCCCGTAGGGAGGGAGCCGGAGTGCTCAATGGAGAAAATGATAAATCCTTAGAGGAAAGGCTCGTCACCGAATCGGCCCCCTCCCTACGGGGGAGGGCGGGGGGAGAGACCAAGCTTACCGCCTTTCTAACATACGCCGACATCTTGCCTTGATTTTGTGACCAAGACAAAACGGGGCATAATAGCATTATTATCAAATATATAATCCTAAAAAGAAATCTCTCCATTCGTGTTTAGGGCTTTTTGTTTGCAAATATAATTATATTTTCCATATTTTGCAAATATGCATACAAGAAAAGCGCATTAAATTTCGTAATTCGGGATTTTCTTATTAACTTTGCAACCAAATAATATGTACAATGTACGATTTACAATGTACAATTTGCTGTATGCGAATAAGATTGTAAATGAATAACAAACAACTGATAATGAAGAAATTCTTTCGCATTCCGGCTCCCTCCCTACGGGGGAAGTCCGGTGTTGATAACACCGGAGTATGTGTCAGGGCAGGGGGAGAGACCGAAAATAAATACAACAGCATATTAAAGGCGACAAGTCTCTTGGGTGGTGTTCAGATGATTAATATTCTGCTCAATCTCCTTCGCACGAAAGCCATTGCCATATTGCTTGGTCCTTCAGGTGTAGGTCTGAATGGTATCTATAATGAGACCCGTGAGCTGATACATACCACTACGAACCTCGGTCTTGACATCAGCGGTGTGCGTGGTATATCTCAGGCATTTGAGCAAAACGATAAGGCTGAGATTGACCGTCAGGTAAGATTACTCCGTACCTGGGTATTGCTGTTTGCTTTGTTCGGCACTCTTCTATGTGCCCTTATTGCCCAGCCTCTTTCTCAGTTTACTTTCAAAGACTACTCGCATACGTGGGATTTCGTATTCCTCTCACCTGCGGTGGGTTTTAGCACTATCACCTGTGGTGAAATGGCTGTTCTCAAGGGCTTGCGACAGTTGAAATCACTTGCTTCCCTGTCAATAGTCAATGTGGTTATCGCTATTGTCGTATCTCTTCCTATCTACTATGTATGGGGCTTGAGTGGAGTTCTTCCTGCATTGGTAATATGCACATTGCTATGGGCTGTAGCCGCCCTTACATACGGCATCAAGGCTCATTCATTTGGCTTCTTCACCCAATCTAAACAGTTGAAGGGTAGCAACATATTGCTTGGTATTGGCATTACCTTTGTTGTTTGTGAGATAATCGACCATATAGCCAAACTGTCCGTTCAGAGTTATATCAACAATATAGCATCGCTTGATATGGTGGGACTTTACAATGCCTGTCGTACCATGACTTTGACCTATGCTGCAATGGTGTTCTCGGCTATGGATCAGGACTATTTCCCACGACTTTCAGGTGCGGTAAAAGATATGGTTGAGCGTACTACAATACTAACCAAGCAGTTGGATGTCACACTGATGATAATCACCCCTATGCTTGTTGCCTTTATCGTCATAATGCCAGTCATAGTGCCGTTGTTGCTTAGTGGCGAGTTTAATGCCATTATCCCTATGGCTCAGATAATTGCGGCAAGTCTCATCTTCCGTGCCATATATCTTCCAAATGCCTACCTTCCACTTGCAGCCGGTGATTCAAAGGTATATCTCGCCTTGAATGTGATAGGAGCCTTGAACACCTTTTGGATAATCCTTGGCTATAAGCTTGGCGGATTGATAGGTATGGGTGTGGCTATGTTTGGCGAGAACCTTATTGATGTGCTTATGGTAATGTTTATTTCCAAGTGGAAATACAAGATTTCATTACCTTCAAAGACAAAGGCTATGATTATTTTGGGATGTCTGTTTATGCTTGTAACCTATTCTCTTTGCTGTTTCTTAGAGGGATGGCTCTATTGGGTTGCAGGTATTCTCCTTATAGCTGTAAGCATTTGGTATTCACTAAAGAATTATAAGGAAGCGTAGTCGCAGATTTATGAGTGATAAGCCTGAAGGTTTCAATATATTTCTGATAGCATTATCAGTATTGACAATCATCGAGTCAATAATACTTAAATGTGTATTTTCTGATGATCCTGCATCATTTTTAATGGCCTTCTTCTTCCTATCTATTCCGTTTGTTATTTTGTGGTTTTACGCTATCTGTATTGCCGTCAAAAATATTAGGATGCGTAATGTCTGGGAGCGTTGTCTTGTTGCGTGGGTGGCTATTCTATTGCTGTTGATACCTGTATCATTCTTAATTAATAAATGGTATAAGGATTATAATTATTCTTCTGCTATTATTGAACTACCTGATGGAGATACCTTGACAATAACAAGTGATAAGATAATCTTTGGTAAATGCGATGATCCGAAGAATCCTCAGAAAGACTATATAGATTTACATTATGAATGTCATAATTATTCCATTACTTTGACTCAAGATGATAGTCTATATATCTGGACAGAAAATGACTCTTTGCCTGCAACGACACATAAACTAAGATACCCGGTGGGTAAAATATATACAGGCGATGTTGCCGTTGGCAAGAAAATAAAATGGATGTTTGAGTATTATTTCATGTATGACGGCATACACACAGGAGGCTCTCAGATATTGAAAATAAGAAAAGGTGATAGTTTATGTGTGAAAACATGGGTTAATTATTCTCCTGTACATATAGGCAAGCGCGAATATCTGGATTGCACAACGTTAAAGGATGATTTGGGAGATTCTATTCCTGTTGATTCGCTCTAAAAATCCTTATGATGCCCAAAGAATATTACAATATTTGACTTTTGGTTTTTCCAATAACACCTATTATCTCCACACTTTCATCGCTTATCCTTCGTTCATCTACCGAACCAAACTCGGTGAAATTCCGCTATATGTTCGTTCCTGGAACGGACTTACACCGAGTTTGGTTCGGAAGAAGATAGGATTTACAACAGATTTACATCGGAATCACAACCGATTTAATCTTATTCTTTAATTGCAGCAATAACCCTATCCATGTCTGAGAGGTCGTATCGCTGATCAACTGTTATGGTCAGTATTCGGTCTTCTTTTTCCCATATCAGTCGGGCATAGATGGCTTTCTTAGCCAATTTCTTTTGCATAGCAGATATGTCATTTACGCGGAATGGGAAGAAGAGTGGGGCGGTGGTCAAACGACTGATATCAGCGATAAGTTCTATATCCTTTGCGTCTTTCAGTCCTTCGTAAAGGCGTTTGTAGTTGTCAAGCCTTATCTTCTGTTGGTTTTCCGCATTCTCAAAGCTAAGGAGGTCCTTGGATGATGTTGCCATGATGTGTGGAGTTATCGGTCTTGTCATAAGACTCTCCACCTCGTGTGAGAGGCGTATTGATTCATCCTTAGTGTAAGTATCACCTGTTTGGAAATACTCTCCTCTCAGTTGCATAGCCTTTGTTTGAAGAGCAACAATATCATCATTTCCGATACTTGGCATCTGCATTTCTTCATTCGTTTCAAGGAAAGCACCATCGGGAATGGCAAACCATTTTCTGATACTTCCTACATAGTATTTTATGAATGGCAGACGCATAGTAGAGAAGAGGCATTGGGTAAGGTCGAGAATAATCTCACACCCATCTTCGTGCATTTCTTCAAGCATATCCTGCTCTTGCTTCGTAAGATCCATACCAAAATATGGATGAATGACAATGATATTTGGATGATGGGCAGAGAATATCTCCTTTGCCTTTGGAATATCTATCGTCAGATCTTTGCTAATAGGATAGAATTGATAGTCGTATCCCAGTTGTTGAAATGGTGCAACAACCGTATCACAAGTGTATTTAGGAAGCATAGCCTTTTTGCCATGCGATAGTTCATGGCTTGCTATGAGATAGATAGCTTCACGGCAGAAGGAGAGCCGCCCCTCACCTGCCCTGCGGGCATCCTCTCCCCAAGGGGCGAGGAAGATATTACCTTTTATCGCTTGTGAGGGTTCCAATAAGGGAGTATTACTAACTTCTCCCTCGCCCTTAGGGGAGAGGGTGTCCGAAGGACGGGTGAGGGGCCGTTCATATAGCGGAAATATACTTCCTATTTCTTTCATTTCTATTCTGTTATTACCCGAAGATGCTCAGAGATATTATCGATTGTCTCAAGCATTTCCTGTTGGTTATTGAATTTTGCAAATACAACTGCTACGGTATCATTACCGTTATGTGTCAGTTGGATATCATCACCGATATTCATCAGGTGAGTGATATTGATAACCTTGTTGCGGAAATAATCAGACATCCAAAGCTCTTTATAACGACCATTCTCATTAGCGTATGGACGATAGTACATAACGTAGTTTGAGCTGTCACAGAGCACGTTATCACGTTTTGGGAGTTCATCGCCTACCGCTGCACGAATGGTGTATGTGTTCTCTTCAAAGCCTGTTGCCTGTAACTCAAGATATGGAATATTACAACCACCATTTCGTGGACCGAGGTCAAGAAAGTATATGCCTCCATCCTTGCCTACCACAAACTCCACGTTGCAAGGACCAGTCTTCATACCAAGCAAAGAGAAGAGTCTTTGAAGCTCGTCTATAGCCTTCTGTTTTATCCCCAGACTAAGCTCAGAAGGGGTGCTCAGCGATACAGGTACGAGTGCCGACTTACCCACAACATGATGCTGATCACAGAAGCCTGCAAATATTATCTTGCCATTGTCAAGGAATATGTCACCATCCAACTGATGCCCTACCTTCTCAATAAACTGCTCAATAATAACCCTTCCGCAGATAGAATATGATAGTGATTCTGACCAATGTTCGGCAAGTTCTTCCTCTGTCGTTATGGCAAAAACACCTCTGCTTCCGGCAGAATCCACAGGCTTCATTATTGCCTTGCAGCCTTCTTTGCTTTTCTCTCTGAAATATAGAATTGCCTCTTCAAGATTAGTGAAACTATCTGACCAAGGGGCGCAGAAACCGTTCTCTCTAAGGAATTTACGGAATAAATCCTTATGGGTAAGCGTACATACTGCTTTGTATGGATTGCCTGGTAATCCCATTTTTTCTGCAACGTAAGCGGCAATAGGTGCAAGGGTATCAGAACTGTAAGGTACGATACCATCAATTTTCAGTCGTCTTGCCTCACGAAGCACAGCCTCTTTATCCACAATATCCACCTTGCAATATTCATCAGCCACCTTATGCCCAGGATTTTCCTCGTGTAGGTCGGCACTTATGACATAATATCCTTGACGCTTTGCCTCAAGGGTAGCCTCCATCTGCACGATATTGCCACCGAGAACCATGAGTCTACGGCCCCCAAAGCACTCGGCCTCTCCCCCCGCCCTCCCCCGTAGGGAGGGAGCCGATCTGATAAAAAGCCTTTCCCTTGTGTTTTCTCCTTTGAGCACTCCGGCTCCCTCCCTACGGGGGAGGGCGGGGGGAGAGGCTGTAGGTTTCAGTATATTTTTATATAAAGCCTCATATTGCTTTGCCACCTTTACGCATTCGTGGTTACGCCTTACATACTCTCGGCTCTTTTCTTTCAATGCCTGAAGTTCATCCTTTGGCATGAGGATAAGCCTTTCTAATTCTGTATATACGCTTTCGTATGAGGGAGTTACATTGATTATGGCACGACAGTCATATTCGCCCATCATCTCATAGTTTACTGCCTCACCACCGCTAATGCACACAATACCCTTTGACAAAGCAAGAAGGGCATTCATTCCAGGACCGTATGAATAAACCTGATCAAGCATTACGTCAGAATTATCCATCATGTGCTGATATTCTGCAAAAGGAATGTTTGATGCAAGCTTTAGCTCCATCTTATCTGGATATTTTGCAAGAAGGTCGTTGGCAACCTTCATCATAATATCTGTACCTTTGTATGCTCCAAACTCCTTCTTGTAGCCAAGAAAGACGCGGAGTTTGTCGGATGGCGGTGGGCATACAGGTTCTGGCATTTTTATCGGAAGAGGAATGAAATGGTTCTTTTCACGAATAGGCTTTCCGTTCTTGTCCTTGTCGGTTACAAGATCGTAGGGTGCCCAGTATTCGTAAATAACCGATACAACGGCATCACACCAGTAAGCTACTTCCCTTGAAAGTTTCTCTTTTGCAGTTCCCACACACTCGTTATAGGCACGCTCTCCAAATTCAGTAGAGCGAGGCTTATCGCCGAGGTTATAGTCAGAATATGCGAGAGGTTTCTTGTGCTTATGGTTATAGCAATAGTAATAATCATCGCCCATAGCACAAAGCACAATACCCTTGTTATGCTTCCTCAAGAAATTGAAAATGGGGATAACCCTTTCAGCCTTGAGATGCAGGAAATGAGGGTTTACGAGTTGTATGATGTCATATCCGCAGAGCTTTGGCATAGCCTTCAGCAGACGGAAAAGAAATGAAATACCACCCCATACACCGAATGACCTGCCAAGGTCGATGTCACGATGATAGTTGCTCCAGCCATGCCCACCATTAGCCGTAGTCACATCATGACCGAGTGCTCTCAAACCATCTGCCAGATTGTTGTGAACATTACTGAACTCTCCTAAGAGTAGTATTTTCATCTTATGTTAGAACTTATATCTAAGACCAGCACATACGACACCCTGCTCGCCTATACCCAGTTCAGCAAAAGCACGCAGATACGGACTTCCAGCCTCAATGCCTATGAATGACAACTGCCAGTTGAGGAGCAGATCCTTTTCGTCGTAGTCCTCAGAGCCGTCATCGTAGTCGATAAATTCTGTTCGATAAGTAACACCGAGTGCCGCCTTTGAATATAAGCCAAAATTTTTCTTGCGCAGAAAGTTGAATTTTACGGCAGGCATCAGCGTATAATAGCTATTTGAACTATTTCCTACTAAGGTCTTCTTTGATGTCCAATTACTATATACATCTTGTTTATGATTTGCATAAGTAAAGATAGCACCAAATCCAAGCATTTTATTGATATGATAGATATACTCGGCAGATATTGGCTCCATGTATATGTCATTATCGTATGAGTAGCCGCTAAAGGCACTTAATACATGTTCGAAGTTGTCAATCCATTGTGAGTTAGATTCCACACCAAGGGCAATAGCCACTTCATGCTTAGTATCTTCATAACCTTCCTGTGCATTCGCATTAACAGCCAACGTCAGAGCTGCTGCAACCATTAGAATGAATTTTTTCATTATTTCGTATTATTTTGATTGATAATTCGGTTTTCGTTACAAAGGTACATATTTTTTGATAAATAGAATAAAAAACTTTGTTTTTTTTTTATGTTTCCTTGTTATTTACAACGAAAACAGGATAAAAAAGGGATAATATAGACAAAAAATACGGGAAAAGGCTAAAGTCAATTTTTTGTTGTCTTTGGAAGAAAGGATTCTTGTGCCTATGATGCAAGGCTGTAAATACGAAGATTGTCCATCGTATCTCCATCGCTTGTCCATCAAAACGATGGAGTATCGATGGATTATCGATGGATTATCGATGGATTATCTACGGAGGAAGATAGGCGGCAAAGCCCTTTCACTCCAAGTATTCGCATAAGCAGGATTTTTATCAATTCCTTCCTGTTTCTTGCACAATTCAGAGGTATTGATGTCTTTTTCAGAATTGGCTCGGCAGGTGTTGTCTTGGCAAAACGATAGGCATCTATCTGAAAGTTGAGCATGGTGAGATACAGGTATCGAGAAGCCTTGGAATAGATGTCGATGTCTAATTGCTCTACGGCATAGAGATGCGAGGATAGCAGCTCGTCAGCAAACTTCAGGGAGCCTGAAATGCTTTCTCCGTTGAAGTAATAAAGGTACATCCCAGTATCGATTGTGGCATAGTTTCGGGCTTTCTTCAACAACTGTGAAATAAGGCGGATATCCTCACCAAGAGTGACTGTTTCCGAATATCTGATACCATCAAACAAAGAACGGCGGAACACCTTGTTACAGCTATAACAATGAGTATATAACTTATTATCAAGCCAAAGACTTTGCTTTGCCTCTTGTCCTGAAATATCAAATATGGCATTCTCAAAGGTGAGTTTCCTTTCTTTAGGGCTACCTATATAAAGATGTGCAGGATATTCGAGGATGTCGATAAGGCCCCTCACCTGTAGCCCCTCACCCGTCCTTCGGACACCCTCTCCCCAAGGGGCGAGGGGGAAAGTTACCTTTTCTCGTTGTAAATATTCAATTATAGGCAGAAGCGTATTCTCTGCAAGTGCATCATCGCTATCTATGAATGTGACATAAGTGCCTTGGGCAATATCAAGTGCCATATTACGAGCACTTCCCGGACCTCCATTCTGCTTGTGTATGACCTTTATACGTTTATCTTTCAAAGCCCATCTATCGCACGATTCAGGGCATTTATCTGGTGATCCATCATCAATTAAAATAACCTCCATATCAGGTACATTCTGTGAGAGCACACTCTCAATACAACGATCAAGAGTATGCTCTGCTTTATATACAGGTATGATAACTGATAGTTTCATTATTTTCTTATTTCATCAAACAATTCAAGCCACTTATTCATTATATTCTCAGGCTTATAGCGTTGTGACGCATTTAAGGCTGCCCTGCCCATCTGTTGCCTTTTCTCTTGATTTTCAATAAGTTCACAGATAGCATTAGCCATAGCGTTATCGTCATTATAAGGTATGAGCTTGCCAGTTGCGCCATCCTCTATAATATGACGAGGACCATAGTCACAATCAATGCTTACAATAGGTAATCCACAAGTTTGTGCCTCAATAAGGACCATTGGAAGTCCCTCAAAACGTGAGGTCATTAGGAATATCGAACTATTGATATAGTATGGAACTACATCTGTAGTACCATTGTGTAAGGTCACGTTTTGCGATAGGTTCAAACGTACAATCTTCTGTTGAAGAGCCTCTCGTTCAGGTCCTTCTCCTACGATATCAAGATGCCAGTCAGAATGATTTTCTGATACTTGTTTCCAGATATCAAGAAGTCGGGAGAAATTCTTCACGTCAATTAGTCGTCCAATGCTTAAACAATGTTTTGCCGAGCAATCGGAAGGCTTTTCCACATGTTGGGATGTGAAGTTAGGTATGAGTGTAACGTGTTTGGCGTGAGGGTAATCCTTTGTATCTTGTTGGGTAAGAGTGACTATAGTATCTACTTTCTTCTCCATTAAAGATATTGTCCATTGATGTTTCATCGTTGGACGTGCCCTATGAGCCTCATAGATACACTTACCTTTCCATCCGCTGAAAGCAGCAAGGAAAGCTCCCATAACCCATGTATATATTGTTATATCAGGATTTATCTTGCGGATAGTTCTGCGAAAAGCAAGGAGTAATTTGATTTTATGCTGAAATGGAACGTTCAGCCTTACGACCTTTACTCTTTCATCCAAAGGATAGGCAAAAGGTTTCTCGTCATGCCATAGCAAAAGCAGAACGACCTCGTGTTCTGTATGCCTCACGAGGTAGTTCATCTTGTCGGTAATGATACGTTCCATACCACCAATTCTCGACATTTTTTCTATGACGTAAACAATACGCATAATTAGCCCTCTTCCGTCTCCCCTGAGGGGGAGAGATTTTATATAGCTTTTATCGTTATGGGGATTTTAATTGTTAATTATTAATTAGAAAATCTCCCCTGCCTGTGCCTTACGAATAACGAGTTTCATAAGGTCGCGTGGATATCTTGCGATATAATAGAGTAGGGTAGGAGTGCTGTAACCACAATTCCGCATTTCCTTCCAACATCTGTGTGTAGATTGAAAGCGGAGGTGAATTAATGACGATATCATAGGGCGAAGCATACGACTATGATGATGCTTGACATTATGCTTGATAAGAAGCATATTAGCCTTTGCCGTTTCGCGGGTGTAATCGAGAAGCCTGTCATTAGTTTTCCTCTTTGCCGTACTATCAGCGTGGTTGCACACGCAATAGCATTTCTCTGTATAAACCTTTATGTTCTTTGCAAAGATGCCTACCTGAGTAGAGAAACATATATCGTTGAGGATTTTTGACTCGCTAAACCTTATGTTATGTTCCTTTATAAATGACAGTTTGATAGCCTTGCACCACGGTTCCGTGAAATGATAGCGTAGATGCCTTTCTTGCCATGCAGAATCAGTAGAAGACATAATCCTGCTAAGGTGATTGGCACGCCATGAAGGTTTGCCACTTCCCATTTCAATGGAATCTGCATTAAAATAGATAACATCTGCCGTTTCTTCCTTAGTAGAATCAAGGAAATCGTTAAAGCAAGGATGGAAGAAATCATCGCTATCAGCAAAGATAACGTATTGGCCTTCTGCCTTGCAAAGTCCCTGATTGCGTGCCCATCCAGCTCCACGTCCATCCTCATCGCGGATTACGATGGTTTGGAGATCGTCACGCTGTGGAATAGATTCGATACATCTATCCAACTGCCATTGCGGACCTTTATGCGGAATTATGACAGATATAGATATCAAATGAAATATTTACTTTCTATTTAATGTTTTTTTCTTATTGAAAATGTAGATTCCGTTTTGTGACATAGCAGGGACTTTTCTTCCTCGCATGTCATATATTGTATGAGACTTTGGGCTTTCTGCCGTTACTCTTAATATGCCTGTATACACTTTATTCGTATTCTCATCCATCCAGATCTTACGACCATTAAACCACTCGCGCATACCATCAATCTCGGCATAGATGTCGGATTTCTTGCATTCGTAGGAGTTTTCCCCATACCATTTCGAAGCTGTGGACTTCCTGCACGAATTTAGTGATTCTGCCTGTGGTGAGTTCTTGAGATCGGCAAGGAAATTGTCCATTTCTGCAAACAATACATCTTTTATACTATTCCATAGCTCCAGGTACATTAGTTGAAACGCATCATTACTATTTGAAATAAGATATGGATAATAGAAAAGTTTATTCCTTTGAACACTTGCCCACATCTCATCATATTTGGAATAGCTGCCGCACATCATCATTCCGCTGAAATCCCACGGACATGACATAGACACCTTAGATGCATTGTCATATTTTGTCAAATACATATTACTACCGCCAGAATCATAAGATCCGATAATATTATGTACGAGAAGCCATTTTGCAAAACTTTCTATATCTATCTTATCAGGGTATGTTCCATCAAGAATAGAGGTTTCCACATCATCCATAACAGTAGCGATATAATTCACTTGTTCCTCAGTTATTTTATCGCTGTCAGGATATTTGAAAGTGTAATTGTATCTTGAATTTATGACATGAGTGTCGGCATAAACGGATTCATTCCACCAATAAGCATCATTTTCAAAGATATATCCTTCCTCCTTGTTTACATCAATGCGACAATCGGAATTTCGCTTTATGGATTCAGAGAGAAGATATAATCCCTGATAGTCATTGTTAAGGAAGAAATTGACATATTCGTATTCTGGATGCCATGAGATGCCAACCAGTTCTGATACTTTGTTACCAACAACCGTATTAAGCCTGTTGTCATTCAGCAGCAACCAGTCCTTGTCTTTATACTTCTTGTCACCACGCAAAAGAAGATCAGCTTTTTTCTGTAACTTCAATTTGTATGGCTTCATAGGATAGTCGTAGGCACTCGTATTTCCACGAATCCTAATCGTCAACCCACTAACACTATCTTCATATTCGCCACTATCATATAAGGTGTCATTTTGCAGGATGATATACATTCGTGCAGGAACCTTTGTCTGATTGATAGAGGTTATACCATCCTGACCTTCTGGTGCATGTGCAAAATCACATGTAGGTGTTTCTTCATTAAGAGTATTAACAATGACAATAGGGATGCTCATTTTTCTCATATCATCTATTGTTGCCGCAGTATTCTGTAGCAACAACAGAGAATTTAGAATAATAAAGCAAAACACCCTTTTCATTTTTATCTTACTATTGAAATCTTCGTGACAATACCACTTTCTCCTCCAGCAGTAGCCACATTGACCATATATACACCAGAGGCAACCTTCTTGCCGTTTCGGTCACAACCATTCCATAGATATGAACCGCCAGTACATGTGCCTTCGTTCACCAACTGTCCCGATGTTGTGAGAATCTTGACCTGTGCACCTATTGTCAATCCTGTAATGGTGATATCGCCAGTAAAATCTGGTGTTACAGGGTTAGGATAGGCATATACGTTATCATCCGTAAGACTGCCATACGACTGTGTGACGTCACTCTTATATGAGCACAATCCCTTGAGCGTTCCGAAATACACCATGCCTGTATTCTCATCAATGGCTATGCTCTTTACCTCATTGTCAGGAAGAGGAGAGTTATCCGTGGTGAAATGGGCAAGTTCCGTTTCGTTATCACTACTGATAAGATATACGCCATTGGTCGTGGCAAACCATTTGCGGTTGGCATTGTCAACCTTTATGTCACAGATGAACACATTGGCAAGCAGGTAGTCGATGAAATCAGTTCCGTCATTTCTTCTAACCTCAGCTTGCTTGATGTTGATATTACTCATATCTGTGGAACTGCACATTTCTGTTACATCGTCAGGAGTGATGTAGAAAGCACCAACCTCACATCCAACCCAGATGTTATGCTCCTTGTCTTCGGCTACTGTAAAGAGATTCTTCGTTTCAAGCATACGTGTGCCACGTTGGTTGATGAAACTCGTAATCTGGCGCATCTGGTTGGAATTGATGTCATAGAAACCGAACATGGATTTTTTCCAGTTATCATTAGCATACCACAGCAGGCCTCGTGAATCAAAGAATGCTTTCTTTATTCTACAATCGCCATTGGTTGTCAATCCGCTTTGCTGAAAGGATTTCCATTCACCTGATGGCGAGAGGCATAGTATGTTGTCATTACCCATGTTGAAAAGCCACAGATTGCCAGATTTGTCATAGGCACTTGATGTGACAACGGAATAATTGACGTTCTTGATAACTGAGATAATAGGATCATCGGTATTCATGTCATAGTATGCCACCATTTTCTTGTCCTTATATTCATAAAGACCTGACTTTGCAGCAACCATGATATGATTCATATCTTTAGGATCAACGCTAATCTGTGTCTGTGCAATACATTCCTTGCCTTTTTCCGTTGCAAATGAATTGTCATAGCTCGTCCATTTGTCGTTTGCTATGTCATATTCCTGCAATATTCCTGGGGTGCTGGTATCAGAAGAAACATATTCGTATCTTCCACGCACGGATAGTATTCTGCCGTTGTTGTAAAGGATATAGTTATGCTCGTTGTACTGAGGACCATCAGGAATAACACCTGTACTGATAGCCTCGAAAGAGCCGTTCTCTGATTTCTGATATTTAGTAAGCTTGCTGTCAGTATCCGTTGCCCAATAGCATTTATTGGTAGAGTCATATATATATTTCTCCTTTGTCTGTTTCTTGTAACCGCCTGCGGAAGTCCATTCGTTCTTATTAAGAAGATTAGCCGTAAGAACGCATTTCAACAGTCCTTTACTTTCAGAAGCTGCATAGAGGTGGTTTTCGGAAATATAGCAATAGTTCACCTTGCATCCGAGGTTATAGGTATCGGCAATGGTAGCATCCTTGGCATTAACCTTTACGATGCCGAAACCTGTGGCAAGATAAGCATACTGACCATCAACATAGATAGAGTTTATTGTCTTGTCGTCAGTTGTCTGCTTGTTGGCAAGTGCGCTTATATTCTCCACATCACCATTTAGCGAGAGGAGGTCTATCGTATAGTCAGAATATGTAATGACGAGTTTCTTGGCTGCATTCACCCATGCAATATTCTGGATGTTGCAGCCATTGAGCAGGTCATTATTGGAATATGTCCGTAATGAACCGTCGTTTACGTTATATGAATACAAACTTTGGGAAGCAAGCACGAAGACTTCCCTTCCCGTAGGAACAATATCAGAAACGTCACTATATGATGGATATACCTTCCATGTGCCTATGGCATCACCCCAGGCATAAGAAAAAGTTAAGAGTGAGAATAATATAGTGAGAATGTGTTTCAACTTTTAATTTTCAGTTTTTGAAGAAGTGTTGGCTTCAGAATTGCTTTCCTTGCAACCAATGGCTTATCCTCCGTGATACCACCATCGGCAATCTGTTCCTCAACACGTCTGTTGGCTTCTTTTCTAAAGCTATCCTTCCACCATCCCCATTTGTTGAAGTACATGATGATGTTGGTAACATGAATCCAGAAAAGACGGAAACTGCTATGTGAAGCCCTATTGAACTTGTGATATACAGGAATGCGTGGATAGTAGAGAGTCTTGTATTTCTCGTGCAACCTGCGTGTCACGTCAATATCCTCTGCATACATAAAGAGGTTCTCATCAAAGAGATTTACCGACTGCAAGGCTTTCAATCTGAAGAACATGAAGCATCCAGAGAGGTAAGGCACGTTGAGCACCATCTCAAAGTTTGAGTAGAAAAGCTCATAGCGTGCATTCCTTCTTGCAATCATGAATTTTGGCAGACAGAATCTTCCGAAGATATCTATCGGCGTAGGCAGAAGTTTTGCAAGTCGCTGTATCTGACCGTTAGGATAAAGCACCTTCGGCATCATCTGAGCCACATCCTCGTGGAGATCCATATAGCGTTTAAGCTCAGGAATGACGCGAGGGCCAAACCAGATGTCAGGATTTACCACAAGATGATACTTGCTGCCAAGTGTTATTGCCTTGCGGATAGCAAAGTTATGTCCACCACCATAGCCGTTATTCTCATGACGGAAATAGAGCAGATGAAAACCTGACTCAACCTTCTTGCGCAGTTGTGGCTCTCCTGTAAGAACTCGGTTGCTGAACTCAAGCAACTCTCGCTCAAGATCAGGCATAATGTCAGCCGAATGGTCAATTATGTACACGACATCTACAGGTGATGCGAAGAGGCTTCGCAACACTGGCTCAATGTCAAGCAGGTGATGATTATATGTTACTACCGAGGCTGTTATCATATAAATAGGTATAGCGGTGGATAATTGCTATACCCTATATAACGACATCCATCGCATATTATTGCTTTTTAATATGGTAGTAATGGACATTTTTTGCTAAATTATCGTAATATTTCCCGTATGTTTGGAGGTTTCGGATATTTTTACTACCTTTGTAAACGAGAAAAATACTTTTTCTCGATACCTAAATCAAAAATAATAGAACATGAAATATGCAATAATATTAGCTGGAGGTAAAGGACGAAGACTCTGGCCTGTTAGCCGCAGAAACCTTCCGAAGCAATTTGTCGATTTCTTTGGCTGTGGCAAGACACTTCTCCAGCAGACCTACGAGAGAATGCAGAAGATAATGCCGAAGGAGAACATCCTTGTGGTTACTCATACTGCTTTTGAATATATCCTACGTGAACAGCTTCCTGACCTGCCTAATGATAACCTCATCCTTGAGCCTATCAACAGAAACACGGCACCTTCCACTCTCATGGCTCTCCGTTCTGGCATTATTCCCCCAGAAGGTGATGTTATCATAGTGCCTGCTGATCAGGTTGTAATGAATGAAGATAAGTTTGCTGAGGCTATAGATGCTGCAACCGACTATATCAACTGCTATGATAGCGTGCTGACCATGGGTGTCAGACCTACAAGACCAGAGCCTGGATATGGCTATCTTCAGATGGGCGATTTGGTTCCTGCCACTCCTAAGCATCCTAACCCTACCACCCATTACGTAAAATCGTTCACAGAGAAGCCTGATCGTGATTTTGCCCGTATGTTTATGGATAGTGGTGAGTTCCTTTGGAATACAGGTATCTATATGTCGAAGGCGGGGTATATCAGTAATCAACTCATTACGGTTATGGGTGTTGATGAAGAAATGGATTATTCCATGAGTCCTAATCTATCTATTGATATGGCTATTCTTGAGAAGATGCCTGAGAGGGTAGTGAAGGAATGTTCTTTCGGATGGGCAGATATTGGTGCATGGCATGGTATCTATGAGGCATTCGCTAATGCCGATGAGGACAATGTTCTTGTCAACAAGAAATCAAGGTTGATGGTTGAGAATGCCAGTCATAATGTTATTTCCCTGCCTAACGGAAAGCTTGCCGTCATTAGCGGACTTGCTGGCTTTATTGTTGCAGAGAAAGACAACGTCCTTCTCATCTGTCCAAAGGAGGATTCCTCTGCTATGATAAGGAGGCTCCTCGGAAAGATAGAGAACGAGGAAGGAATGGAAGACTTTGTGTAAAAAAGACTCACCTGCCCTTGGGGAGAGGGTGCCCCAAGGGCAGGTGAGGGGCTACAAGGACTATAATTTATTATTCAAAATAAATAAAAAAATGAAGAAGACTATTTACTACTGCGCAGCAGCTTTACTAAGCGCTTGCATGTTGACATCATGTGATGCTGACAAAACCGAGTTTGAAATCAACGATGATGGTACGGCTGTACTTACATCAAAGGGTGTTGACTATGAAATGATTCTCGTTGAGGCTGGTCCTTTCAAGATTGGTGCTACTGCCGAGATGCAGATGGTTACTCCTACAGAAGAGCAGCCTTCACATGACGTGACAATCACAAAGGACTATTATCTCGGTAAGACTGAGGTTACTCAGGAACTCTGGGAGGCTGTTATGGGTAGTAATCCTTCTGCTATCAAGGAGGGCAAGAACCTTCCTGTAGTAAATGTATCATGGGATGATTGCCAGGCATTCGTAGCGAAGCTCAACGAACTGACAGGCAAGAAGTTCCGTCTTCCAACAGAGGCAGAATGGGAATATGCTGCTCGTGGTGGTAAGAAGCCAAAGAGCCTGCAGTTCTGCGGTAGTATATATGTTGATCATGTGTCTTGGTATAAGAGCAACTCACGCGGTACTCTTAATCCTGTAGCTGCAATGGATAAGAATGAGCTTGGTTTCCACGATATGGGTGGAAATGTATGGGAGTGGTGTCAGGATGGACACTTCACATATCCAGCAGAGGCTCAGAAGGATCCATGTCCAGAGGCTGATTCTACACGCACATACGTAATTCGTGGTGGTGGCTGGAACTCTGGTCAGAGCGATTGCCGTTACACTTCACGTTCTTCTTATAGTGCAACAGGCAATAATGCCGACCTCGGTCTTCGTTTGGCAATAACCAAGTGAAGCCAACAATAGAATATATTGAAAATAAGTTTAGGGAGTTTAATCATCTTATCTTTGATGATAAACTCCCTATTCTTCCCATTCAATTAAGCAATGCCAAGACATTCCTCGGAATGCTTGTCTATAAGAAGCGAAGGACATTGCTTGGCAAACTTGAGCTATACGATTTCCGTCTTCGTATCAGCACTCGTCTTGACTTGCCCGAAAACGAGGTGGAAGATACTATCATCCATGAGATGACACATTATTATATACACTTCAACGGCATCAAGGACACGAGTGCTCATGGAAAGGTCTTTCGTCAGATGATGAACGACATAAACCTGCGTTTCGGAAGAAATATCACGATTACCCATAAGAGCACTCCCGAACAGAAACAGCAACTTGCAGGTACTCGCAAGCGCTGGCACGTTGTGGCTGTAGTGAAGTTCCACGATGGACGTTCAGGCATTAAGGTACTTCCACGCATACGCCAACGCATAGTGGGTTATCGTAATGGTGTACTAATGAGCAAGGAAATTAAGAGTGTTGATTTCTTCGTCACAAACGACCCTTATTTCAACCTATATCCCAATTCCTCTGCTCTCAAGGTTCATATCCTTGATGCCTCGGAATACGAGCCGCATTTGCAAAGACAACTCTCAGAAAAAGTTTTATCAATTAACAATTAAAAATTAACAATTAACATGCCTATCGCCTTCCGGCTCCCTCCCTATGGGGGAGGGCGGGGGGAGAGGCCGCTTTTTATGTCCGACTATACTTTCCAACCCAAAGGTGACCACCTCACCATTTTCAAGAATAAGAAGAAGATGCACACCCCAAAGGGTAACATCATCTATACATACAGCGAGGATTTCGCCAATCGCATAATCAAGGAGCTTGAGGCAGAAGCCGACTATACATCATGCGCTTCAATCCTCTGCTATCACTATACCTATTGCGATCTGACGGCAGAATACGACCAGAGGACAGTTGCAGAGGATTTGCTCACTTGTCTGGATAACAATGTGGAATATGACCCTATCATCGCATTAAACGAGGCAAAGGAAATTGAGGCAATGAGCGATGAGGAGGTTGACAAACTGGTAAAGACCTTCAAACGGCAGATGATGGCATTCATCGGTGGTTGTTCTATGTCTCAACTTGTTGCCATCACAGTTCTCTATTGTGCCTTTGATTCCCTCGCCCTTCCTTATTGTATAGTAAAGGACACAATGGGCAAAGAAGCCTGTTCTATCGATGATTTCGTAGCAAAACTCTCTGCTTACTGCAAGAGAGAGGGAATTGACATGCCATCTAATATGCAGGCAACAATAACCGCTTTTTCTGAATATTGGAATATCTAAGATGTAAAAGTATTGCCTGAACAATTATGAGAAAATATATTTACATCTTTATTGTTTTACTCTCATTTGTATCTTGCCAAGATATTGATGTTACTCATGTAGCAGGCTCTTATTATCTGGTCGTTACAGACACAAATGCAGATAGGACATTATCCTATGGGTTAGGTAATGGTGACTATGTAGGATGTGTCCCTCCAATGGTTTATGCTATCTGGCATAACGATGATTTCATTATAGCAAAGCAGCATCCTTCGCGTGGATTATATCCTAAAAGGAAAACGCTATATTATATTGTTCCGCTTAAGAATCCCGTAAGTGAATTTCCTGACGAGAACTTTATAGGCCCTCTTAATAAAGGAGAGTTCATAAAGATAGTCAAGGAATTAAAAATAACGGATAAGATAATTTTCAGGAACATATAGTTCCGCGAGCTGTTTTTAACTGACAATAATTACCAATCTTACCAATCTTAGTCCAATAATTTTCAATTTTATCTCTTTTTTTATTGGTTGAAGATTGGTAAGATTGGTAATTATTGTCAGTTCAGCATCGGAGATGCGTTTATTTTGAATTCGTCGAACTGACGTTAAATATTTTCTATTCCTTTTCTTTCAGCATTTCTATCATATCGTTGATATTCTGCTGGTTCTTATTGTAATATTTATTACATACTAAAATAAATGCTATCAAGATAGAGAAGAATATCGTGAGGTTTACACCAATAAACTGGTATGTAGGAAAACCTTCTTTGAATATAAATTTTGAAAAACTGTTTGCATAAATTTCATATAATATCCAAGGAACCATAATCGTGGACAAGATAATATCCATGTATCTTATTTTTCGATTATTTTTATTCATACTAATCAATGTTGATACTATCTCCTTGACGCTTTTGGTAGAGAAATCTGAATCCTTTATACGTTGTGATGACCAGTATTCAAGATATGCAATAACAACCACCGTTATGACAGCAAAAACCTTGAATGTGAAAGATAATCCAAATCTATAATCCACAATACAAAAACCAGTAAAAGCTGGAATCAGCATCAATAATGATATATACCCATATATATTGATGCTTTTCACTTTCTTCATCGTATTGTCCTTAAGCAACTGCTCGTTAAGCACAATCTGCTTATCCAATTGCTCTCTGAGAGACATCATCTGCTGACGCATATCTTCCAGTTCCTGACTTTCAATTCTATTTTCCATCGTTCATCTTTTTTAGTTGTTCCTTTATTCTTAATAGTCTCACGGAAACATTCTTTGTAGTAATTCCCATGATTTCTCCAATCTCATCGTATGAAGTTCCTTCAAGCCATAGCATTACAATGGCACGGTCGAAGGGATTAAGCCTATGAATACGGTCATAGAGCATCTTCACGTTGGCGTTGTTATCAGAAGAATCACTTCGCATTACACTCTCAATATCGGCGGTAAGAGGGCATTCTTTGCTACGTTTCTTCTTTTTCCTGTCTATGGTGATGCACGAGTTCATTGTAACTCGCCACACCCACGACTTGCACACATCATTAGCCGACTGGAATCCTCGCCACATATTGACCAATGCCTCTTGCACCAGATCCTCCGTTTCATCGGGCGATTCTGCGAACATCATGCACACATAGTACACAGTGCTCTTGTATTCGCGTACAAGTTCGGTAAATTTAATTTCTAATTCTGTCATTACTGTTTTTTTTGTTAACTTCTACTTATAGAAACGTAATACAAGCAGAAAAACTACACAAAGAGTATATTTTTTCGTATTTCTTCCTATGATAATACCATTATAATACCATTATATTACCATAAAGTATGGTATTATTATGGTATTTATATGGTGTCTTTATGGTATTTACATAGGATTTAGAACGGTTTTATCTGTGTATAGGTTCAGCGAAATTACATTAAATTAACGTGAGTTCTACGAATTGCCTTTTGTTGTCGCATAACATTAATTAGGACATTAATGAAACATTAATTGTGACATTAATAGATTGCGAGGGCTGAAAGCCCGCCACCTAAAAGGGCAGTCCGATAGGGCTGTTATATGCGGTTGTGTGGTTAATAGAGCGCTGAAAGTGCGACACCTGAAAACTATGACTTTAGGTGTCGGTCCTACAGACCTCATTCCCCCAATATCAACCTCTTGTAACAGCCCTATCGGACTGCCCTTTTAGGTGGCGGACTTTCAGCCCTCGCAGCTTTTAATTCATCGACCTTATGTTAAATCTCGATAATTACAATCAGAAGGGAGTAAAAAAACAAGCACCCAACTGTTTACAATCGCTATTGAACAGTGGGTGCAAATACTAACTAACTACTAAATCATTTCTGGTTTAATTACTACTAACCTAACATTTATGAATTTGATGCAAAGGTACTTCTTTTTATTCGGATGTGCAATTAATCGCGTTCCATATATATTCTTTTCTGTGTCAATATAATTACCGTCAGAATATTTGTTACACAAGGAAAACTTTTGTTTACAGGCAGACGGAACGAGGGGTTCTCCGAGCCTTGACGCGTACTTCGATATTGATGACATCTGAGTATGTGCCCAAGAGAGAAAATAATCCATATTTTTCTTAAAAAACCTTATTTTAAGTATCAGAAACGCATTTATGTTACATAAAAAAAACTTTATGTTACAATTCAAATGCCTTTATTTATGGAAATAATATACCTTTGCAGCCGAAATGTTAGTCGGACGTTGGCTTGCCGACATCCCCTTGAAATTTCGTCTGTGGGATCAAGGATGTGACCACAGGAAAAACATGATAGACGTGCATCAGCCTTTGAGGCTGTAACCATAAAAATCATAAAACACGGATATTTCATAATTTTAAACAAACCATAAACATAAACTAAAACCAAGTAAGTATGAAGTTTAAAAATCTACTCAGTTTAAGCGTAATGTTGTCTTGCGGTCTTGTTTCTCAGGCACAGCAAGTATTCCAGGAGCCATTTGATGCTGCTCAGTCAAAGGGTGCATCAGACGTTGCTTTCTATGAGTTCATCAACCAGGAAGAAGGTGATGACTGGAAGATTAGTGACACATCTGTAAAGGGTAAGTCTCTTGGTATTTCCAACTCTTCATCTGTAACAAACGATGATGCTACATGGCGTCGCGCTATCAAGTTCCGTAATCTTCCACTTCAGGAGGGCAAGAGCTATCGTCTGACATATTATTTCAAGGGTAGCAACACCTATAAGGACGCAACTGATGCAGATAAGAAGACAAAGGCAAGAGTATCTTTGATGCAGGGTGTTGAGAATGCTGATATCCCAGTAAACGGTTCTCAGGCAGACATTACAGACTTCAGCGAAGATTTCAAGAAATATACACACGTATTCTATTTCAAGAGCAAGGCTGATCAGGATGCTGAATATGATAAGCAGTGTTCTGGTAAGGAGGCATACGCAGCAGCTAACAAGGACAAGTACTTTGCTGCCTTCAATATCTATAACCCAGGTGACTTCAACCTTGACGAGGTAGTTCTCGAAGAGGCTGCTATTGCAGGTATTGTATATAAGGAAGATGTTATCTGTGTTGATCTCGGTCATCCAACTAACGCCGCAACTCTTGCAAAGACAAAGGCTTCTGGCATCTACACACTTGACAACAGCACAGCTACTGTTACTGTTGATGGTAAGGCTGCAGAAATCCTGTCAGTAGAGCTTCGTGCAGATGGTAAGCTCTATATCTTCCTTACTGATGCAATCAGTGGTGGAGAGGTTAAGGTTACATTCAAGAACCCTGACGGTCTTGTAAAGTGTGACGATGGCTTTGAATTGAAAGAATTTGCAGAAACTGCAGTTCTCGATTCAGAGTTCAACCCTTCTGGTGATATCTATTCTGGTGTATATTCAGATCCTGCTCTTGAGGCTTCAACTCCATTGGACGGCTCATTCGGTCTCGATACAAAGGATATCAAGACTATTACCCTTACTTTCGACAGAGAGGTATTTGTTGTAAAGAATGAAGCTAAGCCTGCTCCAAAGGCTACATTGTCAACAGGTGCTGCTCTTACATTGAAGACTACAGGTGAGACTTCTAAGACTCTCACATTCGAGTATAGCGGTGCTGAGCTTCCTAAGGGCACATACACAATCAAGGTTGAGAATATCGTAAGTGCATACAATATTGAAGGTCAGGACATCACTCTGACATACGAATTCGGTAAGGTTAAGCTTGCAGAGACAGAATACAATCTTCTTGCTGACAAGAAGACTGTTGCTGAAGAGGGTGGTATCCCTGAAGGCTGGACACTTATGGTAGGTGAAACCAAGTCAGAAGGTGGTAGCGGTGCTCGTTGCTTCGCTTATACAAACTCTAACGTTCAGGCACCAGTTTATATGCGTGACTGGGAGGGTAAGGCTGTCCTCACAGCTGATCCTGTAAAGATTGAGAAGGGCGATGTTGAGCTTCGCGTATTCACAGCAGGTTGGGCAACAACTGGTGGCTTCAATATGAAGTTGAAGGATGCTGCTGGCAATGAGGTTCTTGCTGAGAAGATAAATGTTTCTACTCAGCTCAATAAGGATCGTCAGGGCAACCTTCAGGTTGATACATACCGCTTTACTTCTGATGGTGGTGAATATACATTCTCTATTGAACTTGTAGAGGGTTCTAATGAGCTTCTCTGTGGTGGCTTCGAGGTATATTCATATAAGGAAGGCGTAGGTGACAAGGTTCAGACTGAGGTGCTTGCTAAGAACGATTTCGGTAGTGTAGGTGCTGACCATGCTCCTGAGCATGGAACAGGTTGGAAGATTTACCGCAATGATGGTCGTATGCGAGATCCAGGTGCAAACTGTAACTGGGGTGCCGAAGACATTGACTGGACAGGTGGTGGTGGCCCACGTATCAAGAATATCGGTAACAAGGGTATGACAGGTCCAAGCATCTACCTCGGTGGTGGCTGCTATACCACATACGGTGAGTTCGACGTTCAAACTGATCATGGTGGTCCTGTTGCTGGCAACCTCCCAGAGAAGACTCTCGATCTTGATGCTGCACGCTATCAGATTTCATACAACCTCATAGGTTGGAAGAACCCAGGTGAAAATAATGTATATAACATCCAGCTTGACATTTACAAGCAGGCTGATGGTATCAATGGTACACCTGTATATACACGCATAGACGGAACAAAGGTATGCTGTGGTTCTGGTACTGACGCATCAGGCGAGTCTGCAAAGGTTCAGTTCCTTTGGAATGCTCCAGAAAAGGGTAAGTACGTTCTCAAGTTCACAGCAAGCGGTCCTGGCGAAGGTGAGGTAGTATTAGGTAATATTTCTGTTGAGACAACCGCTTCTCTCGCTGTTCAGTATGCTGAAGAAATGAGAAAGAGACTTGAGCCTGCTCAGGAAGAGCTTGCTAAGGCTAAAGCTGACGAGAAGTACAAGGGCGCTACACGTGATGCTCTTGAGAAGGCTGTCAAGGACTACACAAATCCTGACTTCCATACACCAGACGAATATAACCAGGCATTCGCTGCTATTGATGCTATCGTGAAGAAGTCAGAGAAGCGTCGTTCTAACATCGACGGCTTCCCAACAGCCCTTGAGGATGTTAAGGCTGGACTTGACGCTGCTCAGGATACTAAGTTTGAGAACCTTCCACAGTTCCCAATCGTAGAGAAGGCTTACGCTGACTATAAGGATGTTGACTGCGTTGCTCTCGATGATGATGCTCTCGATGCAGCTGTAACTGTTATGAAGAACAATGGTAACTTGCTCAAGAACATGGTTGAGACATGTGTACCTCTGATTACAAAGCAGATTACAGATCTTGCTGCTGCTATCGTTGCTCTTGATGCAGAGGCTGAGACTAAGGAAGAGTGCGTAATTGCTGCTGGCAATGCTATCACAGACAACCAGAAGCTCGTTTCTAAGTTGAAGTACGTCTTCGCATCTAAGCTCTACAAGCAGATTGCTACAGGTAACCCATTCGTGACAAAGGATGCTGAAACTGGTGAGGAAGTTGAAAATGAAATCCCAGCTTCATTCCTTATCCAGAATGCTAACTTCTATAGCACTGCTGTTATCCCTGCTGGTAAGCAGAGTGTTGATGCTAAGGTAACAGATTTCCCTGGCTGGACAATCGAGATTCAGAAGGGTACTATCTCTCCAGTATTCAACACCGCATGGGGCGAGACTGGTGCATCTGATGTTAAGCCATACGCAGACAATGCTGTTAGAACAGGCTGGGGAGACCATGAGTATGATGTTAAGCAGTTCGTAGAGGATATCCCTGTAGCTAAATATACCGCTTCTATCGTAGTTGGTGAGGATGGTTCTGACCCACACGGATCATACGCTTACCTCGGTGAAGGCGAGAACCAGAAGCAGATTGCTTACGAGGGTACAGAGAAAGAGGATGGCACAAGGTCATACGACCGCGGCAGCAGCACTCCTCAGGAGTTTGTTGATGTAGTTCCTGAAATCTATAACAACAACTTCGGTTCATTAACAATCGGTGCTCATGTGAATGTAACTGCTGGTTTCGGTAGCGTTGATAAGGCTTCTCTCGTTATCAAGGGTAAGGCAGATAACTTCGACTATGCTAAGGCTGCTGCTGCAATTGATGAACTTCTCGCAACAAGCATCGAGGCTGTTGAGGCTGCTCCTGCAGGTGAGCCATCAAGCGTAAGATACTATACTGTAGATGGTAAGCTTACCCTTAACCCACAGGGTATCACCATCAAGGTTGAGTCTTGGGCAAATGGCTATGTAAAGGTTAGCAAGATCGTGAAGTAAGTTCACAGTGCTTTTTAGTTCATAGTGCATAATTCATAGTTAGCGTTTGCCAACCAACTATGCACTATGAATTATAAACTATGAACTAAAAAATAAGTGGATGACCGCCTCTGGCATATGCTGGGGGCGGTTTTCTTGTTGAATATGTAATTCTATGAAAAGTTTGTGAAACAAAAAAAACTGCGAAATAGACAAATTAATTGTAATTTTGCGAACGATTTAGAAAATATAACCCATAAAACTCAAGACTAAAACATAGACTAATGAACAGACTAAAACTCGTTTCTCTGCTCGTAACTTTTTTGATATTAAACATTGTGCCTGTATCAGCTGCTGACAACTTCATTTCATTCACACAAGGTGATATGAAACTGTGTCAGACAGGTGAGTCATTTTCTATTTGTATAAGCGACAATGATAATATTGCTGTAAAACTTGCAGCAAAGAACCTTGCATCCGACTTCAAGAAAGTATGTGATGCCAATATCACCATTTCTTCTTCTGACTCTGAAGCACGTATCATTGCCGGTACTATCGGCAATAGTGCTGCTATTGATCAGCTCGTGAAGAGTGGAAAGATTGATGCAAAGGCTCTTAATGGTAAGATAGAAAAGTATATATTAAATATTATTGACGGAAAACTAGTTATTGCCGGCAGTGACCGCCGTGGTACTGTATATGGCATTTATGAGCTCTCTCGTCAGATAGGTGTATCTCCATGGTACTACTGGATGGACGTTCCTGTGAAGAAGCAGAAAGAGGTGTACGTAAAGAATGGAATCTATACTGACGGTGAGCCTGCCGTAAGGTATCGTGGTATCTTCCTTAATGATGAGGCTCCTTGCCTTACCACATGGGTGAAGAATACCTTTGGTACAGAGTATGGTGATCATAATTTCTATGAAAAGGTATTTGAACTTCTCCTTCGTCTGAAGGGTAACTATATGTGGCCAGCTATGTGGGGATGGGCTTTCTATGCTGATGACCCTCTCAACATGAAGACTGCCGATGATATGGGTATCATGATGGGTACTTCTCACCACGAGCCTATGTGCCGTGCTCAGAAGGAGTGGCATAATCATAGCGACAATCCAAATGTTGATTCACAGGATTTGGCTACACGTAAGCAGGAAGGCAAGGATGAAGGTAATCACGAATGGAACTATGCAACCAACAAGAACAACCTTGACAAGTTCTGGTATGGTGGTGTAGAGCGTAACAAGCATACAGAGGATATCATCACTATTGGTATGCGTGGTGATGGCGATATGGCTATGAGCGAGGATAGAAATCTGAAGCTTATGGAGAGTATTGTTGCCAACCAGCGTAAGCTCATTGCAAAGGCTCGGGGCAAGGCTGCAAAGGATGTGCCTCAGGTATGGGCTCTCTATAAAGAGGTTCTTGACTATTATGATGATGGTATGCGTGTGCCTGATGATGTCACAATTCTTCTCTGTGACGATAACTGGGGTAACGTTCGTCGTGTGCCAACAGTTAAGGAGCGTCAGCGTAAAGGCGGTTGGGGACTCTACTACCACGTTGACTATGTAGGTGCACCTCGTAATACAAAGACTCTCAACGTAACACCAATTCAGAACATGTGGGAGCAGCTTTCTCTTGCATACGAGAATGGCATTCAGAAACTCTGGATTCTTAATGTAGGCGACCTCAAGCCAATGGAATATCCTATCCAGCTCTTTATGGATATGGCTTGGAATTATGGTAAGAGTAAAGTTGAAGGTGGAAAGAGTAATGTAGATCGTATTTCTACTTTGCTTGATCATACAAAGGATTTCTGCGCAACTATCGTTGGCGAAAGTGAAGCTGAAGAAGCTACAAGAATCCTTAACATGTATTGCAAGCTTGCAGGTAGATGTACTCCTGAGATGCTTGACGCAAGGACATATAACCTTGAGACTGGTGAGTGGGCAAAGGTTGTAGATGAGCATAAGACTCTTGAGGTTGAGGCTCTCCGTCAGTATGTCACACTTCCTGCAGAGGCTAAGGATGCATATTTCCAGAGCATTCTCTTCCCAATACAGTTGTTGGCTAACCTTCATCAGATGTACTATGCTCAGGCAATGAACAATGCTCTCAATAAGAAGGGCGATGCTGCTATGAATGATTGGGCAGACAAGTGCGAGATGTACTTCAAGCGTGATGCTAAGCTCATGGCTCAGTATAACAAGGAAATTGCAGGTGGCAAATGGGATGGTATGATGATTCAGAAGCATATCGGCTACAGAACATGGAATGATAACTTTAAGGCTGATATGTTGCCAAAGCTTTTCCGTACAGAAGGCAAGATTGAGAATATCTTCGAGGAAGACGGCAAGGGATATATTGCTATGGAGGCAGAGCACTTCAACGAGTTAACCTCTCCTGTTGATGCCAAGTGGACGGTTCTCCCATACGTAGGACGCACATTGAGTGGTGTTACCCTCCTTCCTGTTACTTCCGACGTAAAGGGTGGTTCACTTACATATAAGTTCCGCTATGAGCCAAAGGCTGGCGAGAACGTCACCCCAACAGTTTATGTCATTGTGAAGTCAACTCTTGACTATCTCAACAAGGGTGGTATGACATATTCTGTTGCCTTTGATGGTGGTAAGGCAGAGGTCGTAAACTTCAACGATAACTTGAACGAGGATCCAAAGAATATCTACAGCGTTTACTATCCAACTGTTGCACGTCGTGTGATAGAGAAGAAGGTAAGCCTACCTCTTGGATCTGCATCAAATGGCATTCACTCTCTCACCTTTACTCCTAATGATCCAGGTATCGTGCTCGAAAAGATCGTCATCGACTTTGGTGGCTATAAGCAGCAGTATCTGTATGGGGAGGAGAGTTTGAGGAAGTAAGGTGGCCTCTCCCCCCGCCCTCCCCCATAGGGAGGGAGCCAGAGAACCTAAAGGAATCTACAAAAAACTAATCAATAAAAACAATGAAAAAAATCCTTTCGACATTAGTCATTTTTTTGACCTTATCCTTGTTTTCGGTCGATGCTTTTGCACAGCAGCGTCGCCCTATTGATTCAAAGCATCCTGCATGGCTTGTGCACGTTGATGTATGGAATCAGGCTGATCCACAGAAGATCATCAACCTTATTCCTGACGACATTAAGCCATACGTTATTCTGAATCTCTCGCTCTCATGCGCGTATGACACAAAGCTGAACATACACCAGCGTCCACAGAACGCTATCCGTACATATAAGTCATGGGCTACAATCTGTCAGCAGAACAAGATGTGGTTCACACTTCAGCCTGCAAGTGGTGGTCATACTCACATTCACGAGAATGACCTTGAAACTTTCGAGTATTTCTTCAAGAAATTCCCTAATTTCCTTGGCTGGAACTATGCTGAGCAGTTCTGGGGCTTTGATGAGCCAGGCGACTTGTTCTCAAGTTCACAGTCAGCACGTATAGCTCTCTTTGCAAAGCTCATACCTATGCACCATAAGTATGGTGGTTTCCTGACAGTAAGTTTCTGTGGAAACATCTGGTCACATCCTCTCAACCCTGTTGGTATGCTCAAGCGTAATGCAGATCTCCTTCAGGCTTCAAAGGATTATCCAGAGGCTATTCTCTGGCTCTATAAATACACCACATCCTCTTGCTTCTATAACAATGAGAGCGTCTGCTTCGGACCTTTCGTTTCCGGCCTTACCAAGAACTATGGCGTACGCTATGACAACTGCGGATGGAATGGTGCTCTTGATGCTATCCTTGGCGAGAAGCACGGAAAGAAATATCCTGTAGCAGCAGGTATCGGAACTGTTATGGAGCAGACAGCCCAGAATGGTGGTGCTGTATGGGATGGTCCTGAGCTTATCTGGACAGAGGATTTCCAGAATCTCAGCAATACAAATGTAAACGGCTATACACAGCGTAATTGGGGCACTTTCCCAGGCTTCCGTAATATCTGGATTGATATGTTCCGTAAAATTATTGACGGAACGCTCTACATCCCTACTCAGCAGGAAGTTATCGACAAAACAAAGATCATTATCGTTAATGATGTAAAGGACGGTAGTGACGAGGATAAATATGCCACATGGGGTAATCTTTATGATGGTCTTTACAAGCAGACAGATCCATTCAACAAGGGTGACGGTCAATGGATGAATAACTACTGGTATCTCAAGAAGACTGGTCGTTATGGCACTATTCCTATGACTCCTGCCATTACTGAGATTGCTTCTGGCATCCCTACAAAGGTGAATAAGTCAAAGCGTACAAGCGTATGGTCTTCTCTTGCAAAGAAGACAGAGGCTTTCAATGCTGCATATCCAGAGGTAAGTACAGGCGATCTCTTCGTATCTCGTTACAAGAATCAGCTTGTTACATATACTCCTTACACATACCTCAACAAGAAGACAACGGCTTCTGCAAATATTCCTCTTCAGTATAATACTTGTAAGAGCCTTGACCTCACATACGGAAAGCTCAGTAGCGGTCTTATCAAGGAATATGCAGATTCTATCACATTGTATCTGAACAACTATCGTTCAGACACAACAAAGAACGTTGAGGATATCATAATTGTTAATGGTGCTGCAAGCGAACCAACTTTCAAGTTCACAAAGCGTGCAGAGGCAAAGGTAACAACAGAAGCTTCATGGGATGCTGAGACAAGCGCATATACCCTGAAGGTTAGCCATAACGGTCCTGTTGATATCAAGATTGAGTGTAAAGGAAATGAGACAGAGCGTAGCACCGATATGGTAAGCAGCGAGCGTCTTGAGATTCCAAAGCAGCCAGAAGCATACGATGGTGAGATTATCATCGAGGCTGAGGATATGAACTATCGTAGCATCGCAAGTAATGAGGTTACTCCTTACTATTCATCTTATCAATGGGTAAGAGGACAGGCAGGCAACGGTTTCATCGTGACTGGTACAAATACATCAGGTGCACTTACCTGTAAGGTTCGCGTACCAAAGGCTGGTCAATATACAGCAATGGTTCGCTATAACAATACCGTTCGTGATGCTAATGTCAAGCTCAGAAGCAACAATAATACCTCTCAGGCAGTTTCTTTCACTAAGACTGCAAAGAATGAGTGGAATAAAGCTGGTGTAACTCTTGAAATGAATGAAGGTGAGAATACTTTCTACTTCTTCAATACTGGAGGTGTCAATATGTTTGTTGATCAGGTTATCTTCACACCTATTGAGCAGGAGGCAGAGAAGTTTGAGATCACCATCCACGAGAGCGAGGAAGGTACCGCAATTCCAAGCGTATCTGCTGCTGCCGAAGGTGAGATCGTAACCCTCACACCAAAGGCAAGTGAAGGTTGTAGTTTCGTTGGTTGGAATATCATCCACGGCAATATCACACTCACAGAGAATGAGGATGGCACATTCTCATTCACAATGCCTGACGACATCGTAACCCTTGAGCCTGTCTTTAGAGATACTGCTGCTGAGTATATTCTCAGCTTTGATAATGTTGCCAATGGAGCAATGCCAGAGGGTTGGCGTGCTGATGACGGTAGCATACATCAATATCCTAACACTTACAGTTCTGGTCCTCGTACTTTCAAGGGCTTCACAGGAGCTTATGATGCAGCCCTCTATTGGCGTACTAACTTCGCCGATTATGGTAAGCTGAGCGGCTATCCTCTCACCCTTGCCCCTGGCAACTATCGTCTTAGCTACGTAATGGCAGCATGGGTGGGTACACCTGAGTATAAGGCTCAGATCCTCACATCAGATGGAAAGGTGGTTGCAGAAAGTGCTTATACACTTGCCCAGCCAAATGTAGATCGCAATCAAGGTGCTGATGTCTCATCTGCAGAAGAGCATACCCTTGAGTTCACCATTGCTACCGAGGGCAACTATGTCATCAAGTTCCAGAACAACGGCACAGGCTTCTCCGAGTTCCTTCTCTTTGCTTGCAAAATCAAGAACCTGAATCCTTCTGCAACTGGTATAGATGATATATTCCTGAAGGATGTTGAAAAGGATGGAATTGAGATCTTCACAATAGATGGCAAGAAGATTCCTTCACTTCAGCGTGGTATCAATATCATTCGCAGAAATAGAAAGGACGTTAAGAAGGTATATGTTAAGTAGTTCATAATTCATAGTTCATAGTGCATAGTTGGTTTGCGTATGTTAACTATGACTGCGGAGCTTGTGAACTATGAACTATGAATTATGAACTATGAACTGAATATTAGTTGTTATTAAATATTTTGACCCCTCGTAGATGAACGGAAACACTCATTGTCGAGGGGTTTCCCGTGTAGAAACGTACCAGAACAACGAGGATTCATACAGGTCAAAATCCGTTGATCCTTCGCTCTTCTTCCTATGTTCCTCCTAACCAAACTCGGTGAAAGTCCCATATAGGAACGGACATAGAGCGGAGGTTCACCGAGTTTGGTTCCTTGGAAGAGCGGAGGATCAACGTATTCTCTTCTATGTTGCATTTACTGTTTTTTTATGGGATAAGTGATGATAAAAAAATAATTTGGGACGATTTATGAAGTGATTTTAAATTGTAATGGCTCATCTTTTTGGCAGTTTTGAATTCTCTCATCAGTCATAATGCCCGCATCTGCATTTTGCACGTAAGCAAAAGCCCTTCTTCGTGAATCCAAAACATCTCTAAAATCTGAGGTTAAATTGTCCCAATTTATTATTTCATCATCATAAAAAAGATAATTTAATAGATTTTTTATACTATGTATAAAGATTTTTTTGTAATTTTGCATTCGCAAATTCAGGTGATGGGTGTTAGGTGATGGATATTGGTGCTTTGCACTAACCTCTACCCGTAACTCTAACCCCTAAACTCTAATCTCTAACCCCACCCTAAACAGATACTAATCTTAAACGAAATAATAATGACCAAATTTCTACACATGACATGGAGACTCTCACTTTTGGTTCTCCTTTCTTTTGTTTCTAACGAAACATTTGCTTGGCGCGGAATGCGTATGCCAGAACTATTCGTAAAAGGCCGTTACCTTATGGCTAAGGATGTGAACGGCAATGACAGTATCGTAAACCTTCACGGCTTCGGCCAGACTTATTCTGCTTATTTCAACGGATATGCGTGGTGTAAGGATGCTAATGGTAATGTCCTTTGGGGCAAGACACATGATGCTGCTGCCTGCGTGAAATGGAACAAGGAGCAGATTGATAAGATGCTTAATGCTGGTTGGATGGTAAACTGGATGCGCCTTCACATGGATCCTCATTGGAGTAATAACGAGACAAAGGTAAAGCAATGGGAGAGCGCAAACCCAGGAAAGTACTATGAAGAGAATAATATCGTGGCATTTGATATGGATCTCTTCAAGAAATATCTCGATCAGATCTTTATTCCTATGGCAGAATATGCTATTGAGAACGGCATCTATGTGGTTATGCGTCCACCGGGTGTATGTCCTGAGAATCTTGCCATTGGTGATGACTATCAGCAGTATCTCATCAAGGTATGGACTTACGTTTGCAGTCATGAGAAGCTGAAGAACAACCCATACGTTATGTTCGAACTTGCCAATGAGCCTGTGAATATGAAGGCTGATGACGGTCAATATACAAACTGGTCAGATGGTTCTCAGAAGAACTGCACTAAGTTCTTCCAGAAAGTTGTTGATGAGATTCGTGCCGTTGGCTGTAATAACATTCTCTGGATTCCTGGTCTTTGTTGGCAGCAGAACTATCAGGGCTATGAGAAGTATCCTATCAAGGGCGAGAACATAGGCTATGCCGTTCATTGCTATCCGGGTTGGTATGGCTCTGACTCTGAGGTTGCATCTGTTGAGCAGAAGGTAGAAACTTCAGGAGCAGGCTATGTTGAGTTCAATACTGGTTGGACGAACAGCATCTCTGGTGTAGCTGCAAAATCTCCTATTCTCGTAACAGAGATGGATTGGGCTCCTAAGAAATATAATAGTTCTTGGGGTAAGGCAACAACTGGCACAGAGGGCGGTGTCGGCTTTGGTGCAAACTTCCGTTTCATCATGGATAAGACAGGAAACGTTAGTTGGATGCTCTTTACCGATGCTGACAAACTGGCTAAATATGTTGACAGCAAACCAGACGGTAAGACATTCTACACAGATCCAGAGGCTTGCCCACGCGCATGCTATCGTTGGTTCAAGCAATATGCGGAAAACATTACCTCTTACAGCGAGGAGAGGGAAAAGCAGATTCTTGATTCTATTCAGCATGTCAAGGATTCTATTGCAAGCATTCCTTGGTATTATCCAAATGATGAGGACTATTTCAATCCTGAGATCTGGGAAAAGGGTTCTGTAACTAAAAACTCAGACGGAACATTCACACTCACGGTTGGTCAATATGGTTTTGGCGGTTTCCAGTTCTCTGGTGGTCGTGATTTCTCAAAATTTAAGTATCTTGTATTAAACCTTGCAGAGGCTCCTGCGTCAAATGGTTGGTCATTAAGATTGTTTGATGCTAATAACTACTGGGGCACTCCGTATCAGAAGAGTGTAAACAAGAAGACGACGGTTATTGTCAATCTCCAGAATATGACGGCAAATGGTAAGAAGATAGATGCTTCACACATCTATATCCTCGGACTATGGGACAATGGTGGTTCTCCGATCAAGATCAAGAACTTCTATGTCACAAACAATGCTGACTATTCACCAGAGACAACAGGAATCAACGAATTGCAAATTACGGATTTCCAGTTCCCTGTTAACGACAATCGCTTCTACAACCTCAACGGACAGCGTGTTCTTGAGCCACAGAAGGGTCAGATATATATCCTAAATGGAAAGAAGATAATTAAATAGAAGACCCACCCCCCAGCCCCTCCCATAAAGGGAGGGAAGTAAATACCTCTATCGCTATAGGGAGGAACATCTGAAAATAAAAAAATAACAAATAATAATTAACAAGGCGATCCATCCATAGCGATGAAAGCTAACCACTCCCCTCCCTTTATGGGAGGGGTTGGGGGGTGGGTCTTTATTTTTAAAAAATATCTATGAAACTTAACCCAACAATGAAGGCGGTAGTCTTTAGCCTTGCACTCGTTGCGTCTCAGAACACATTTGCTCAGGGACTCAAGGATGCCTACAAAGACTATTTCAAGGTAGGTGTTGCCCTCAACACTCGTAACTTCTCTGAGGCTGAGCAGAAAGTAGTCCTCGAGAACTACAACAGCGTTACTTGCGAAAATGACATGAAACCAGGTGAGCTTCATCCTAATGAGGGTGAATGGAAATGGGAAAAAGCTGATAGCATCGCTAACTGGTGCCGTCGCAACAAGATCCCAATGCGTGGTCACTGTCTCGTTTGGCACAGCCAGTTCGCTAACTGGATGCTTCGTGATAAGAAGGGTAACTTCGTAAAGAAGGAAGTATTCTACCAGCGTCTTCGTGATCATATCCACACAGTCGTAAATCGCTATAAGGACATCGTTTACTGCTGGGACGTAGTAAATGAGGCTATGGCTGATAATCAGCGTCCTGCATGGGGCAATCGTCCTGCAGGTAGCCCATACCGTGAGTCAGACCTTTACAAGCTCTGTGGTGACGAGTTCATCGCAAAGGCATTCGAGTTCGCTCGTGAGGCAGATCCTAACGCTCTCCTCTTCTACAATGACTATAACGCATTCGACAAGGGAAAGAGCCAGCGTATCTATGACATGGTTAAGAAGATGAAGGATGCAGGTGTGCCTATCGATGGTATCGGTATGCAGGGTCACCTCAACATCTTCAACCCTTCAATGGAGGATTTCGGTAATGCTATCGACAAGTATGCTACTCTCGTTAAGCATATCCAGATCACCGAGCTTGATATCCGTGCAAATGAGGAAATGGGTGGTCAGCTAAATTTCAGCCGTCAGGGTGTAGAGATCAAGCCTTGGGTTAAGACTCTCCACACAGACCAGTACGCACAGCTCTTCAAGTGTCTGCGTAAGCATAAGGACGTTGTTGACGTTGTTACATTCTGGAACCTCTCTGACCGTGACTCATGGGTAGGTACATCTAACTATCCTCTCCTTTTCGACAAGGACCTCAACAAGAAGGAGGCTTACAATGCAGTTCTCAAGTTCGATCCTGCTTTGGATAATGCAGCTCCAATCGAGGACTTCAAGCCAAACGAGCTCAACCAGCCAGGTCAGGAGTACCCAATGGTTAACTCTCAGGGCTATGCACGTTTCCGTGTAGAGGCACCACAGGCTAAGTCTGTTATCGTTAGCCTTGGTCTTGGTGGCAGAGGCGGTACTGTTCTCCGCAAGGGTAAGGACGGCTACTGGTGGGGCACTACAGATGGTCCTATGGACGAGGGCTTCCACTACTATCACCTTACTATCGACGGTGGCGTAGTAAATGATCCAGGTGCTAAGAACTACTATGGTTCAGTACGTTGGGAGTCTGGTATCGAGATTCCTGCTCACGATAAGGATTTCTATGCTCTTAAGAACGTTCCTCATGGTAACGTACAGAAGATTATCTTCCACTCTCCATCTACAAACACAGAGCGTGAGGCATACGTATATACTCCTGCAGGCTACGAGAACCCAACTAAGAAGAAGGGTGGTAAGGCAGTTGCAAACAAGTATCCTGTTCTCTATCTCCAGCATGGTTGGGGTGAGGATGAGACTGCTTGGAGCAATCAGGGACATGCTAACCTCATTCTCGACAACCTCATCGCAGAGGGTAAGTGTGAGCCATTCATCATCGTAATGACTTACGGTATGACAAACGAGCTTAAGTTCGGTCACATGAACGAGTTCGACTGGACAGCATTCCAGAAGGTTCTCATGGATGAGCTTGTTCCTTATGTAGATTCACACTTCCGCACTATCGCTGACCGTGACCATCGTGCTATGGCAGGTCTTTCTATGGGTGGTATGGAAACTCGTATGGCAACACTCGCACGTCCAGAGGTATTCGGTTACTGGGGCTTGCTCAGTGGTGGTGTTTACGAGCCAAAGGATCTCCAGAACATCAAGGCTCCTAAGCACATGTTCCTCTCTTGCGGTAGCAAGGAGACACCAGATCGCATCAAGAAGGCTGTAGAAGAGCTTACAGCTGCTGGTTTCAAGGCAACAGGCTATGTTTCAGAGGGCACAGCACACGAATTCCTCACATGGCGTCGTTCACTTAAGGAAATGGCTCCACTGCTCTTCAAGTAAGACTAATAATCTATCGAAAATAAAAAAAGCAGATTGTCGCGAGGCAATCTGCTTTTTTTGACTCCTACATCCTCCCTTGTAAGTCCTATGCACCTCCCTTGTAAGTCCCATTTTTCGCCTATTCTACGGAACGGATCTATAACGGTTTTGTAACGGTATTATAACGGAGGTATAAGGATGAAGTGATTTTATCAACTTTTTCCTCAGAAAAAACTTTTTCGCGTTAATCCTACATTCCTACATCGCCACCTTGTATAACGTGCACAAACATAGAATGTTACAAGGATTTTAAATATTCGCAAATCCTACACTAAACCTACACAGAACCTACACTAATCATGCCTGTTAAGTCATGAAATTGATAATTAACGTGAGTTCGATGAATTTCTATCTAAAATAATATAAGTTAGAGAAATTTACACTAAAACCCTGAAAGGGTGATATAGCTTAGGATAGGGTGCAACCCTATCAACACGTTGCCAATCCCCTCCCAAAAGTCCTGTAAGGACGGTATATTTTCATAATAATAAATCCCGAATAATATGGAATTATGTCGCACCTACGGCGCTCTGGAATGCGATGGGGCATTATCTATGATAGGGTTACACCCTATCCTAAGCTATATCACCCTTTCAGGGTTTTCATCGAACTCACGTTAATTAGTATCATAAGCGTTCAAATCTAACTAAATTATCACTTGCTTTAGTTTGATGAGCTTTGCGAATAATTATACATTATTAATTATCAATTAATCTGAATTTCTGAAAAATTCAGGTTTTAGTGTAGGATTAATGTAGGTTTAGTGTAGGATTAGCGAATATTTGAAATCTCTGCAATCTTTTGAATGTCAATAGCTTGAAGCATGTGTCGATGTAGGAGTGTAGGATTAGCGCAAAAAAGTTTTTTCTGAATATCTCGGATACATGTGTTCGTGTTGTTTATTCTTCCCAATAGAACAAGGAGCACCCTCAAATCGAGGGTGCTCCTTGAAAATATGATATAAACAATCGTTACTTAACGTCTAACTGGAATGGACTTGCAGGAAGTCCGTTCTTGCCCTTCATGTTATGCTTTTCTGGATTGTCCTTCCAAGCAAAACGGATGGTTGGGTTAGCGGTGATGGCAGTTGCAGGAGTGATGACTACTGTCTTGCCATCAGTAGAAGCCTGAGCATTGTGGAATTTGCCATCCTCGCCCTTAACCTCAAACTCCATGAGATTATCGCATGGTTCGAGAGGCTGATCCATAGTAAGGATAATCTTACCACCGTCAAGATGTGCCTCTAAAGGCTCGGCAGAGAGCACGTTTTTCTTTCCAAAGACACTATTCTCAAGTCCGAGGACGATACGCTCTGTAAGCTCGCGTTTGCTAAGTGGGTGGATATCCGAAGCCTCGCCAAGGTCTATATTGACGGTAAGGGTAGAATATGGATCGTTATCGGTAAATTCACGCTGAAGCTCGCGTACCTTAGCCCAAGAGCTGTTCTGTGGCTGATCCTTTGGTTCCATGTGGTTTGCAAGCTGTACGATGTTGAAAGGAAGGTCAGGACGCTTCCAGAGCGTGCGCCAGTTGCCTGTGAGCTTCTTTAGCAGAATGCCGTAGTCGTCAGGCGTACCAGTGTTTGACTCACCCTGATACCATACTATGCCAGAACAAGCGTATGGAGCAAGTGGATGGAGCATACCGTCATAGAGCATAGAAGCCTGATTCTCTGTGTCGAGCTTACCGCCAAGAGGGCCTTCGAGCATCACGGCACCACGCTTTGTGAGCCATTCATAAGAGATCTCGATAGGAGAGAGTGACTCATCGTCAAACTCAATCTGATGAGGCTTCTTTGTATAGAAGAATGGTATTCCACCCTTACAGATGACACGCACGGCAATAACATTGTCGCCTTCCTTGAGAAGTCCAGCAGGGATCGCATAGCGACGAGGAGGGTACTGATAGCCAGTAGTGCCAACAAACTGCCCGTTGACGTATGTCTGGTCAACATCATGAAGAGTACCCATGTGCATGATACCAGGCTTTCCTGCATGAGCGGCATCTACCTTGATATGCTGGCGAAGCCAGAAAGAGCCGAGAGTAGAAGGACGAGAGCCCTCAACAGGAGTCATTGCCCATTCGCGGTTGTTATACTGGTTTACCTTCTTCCAAGAAGAATCGTCATAGTCTGCCTTTGAATATACGTTAAGACCTGGGTCGTTCTGATCCATCGTCTTTGTCCACACATTACCTGCGATGGCATTAGCCTTTGCCTGTGCAGCTATGTATTCCTTGTCTGTATAGAGGAGATACTTAGCGTAATAGGTGTTGGGTGTTGGGTTCTGAGGTGTTGGCTTGAGGGAGTCGATATCAATCCATGACTGGATAGGACTGCCACCCTTACTGCTCTGTATGATACCCTGTGGAATGCCTGTGCGCTTGAGCATCATCTGTCCGAGGAAATAGCCAACGGCAGAGAATTTCCAGCAGTTCTCCTTGTTTACGTGCTTCCAAGATGTTGGACGAACGTCCGTCAAGCGGTCAACGGAGAAGTCTGTCTGCACCTGAAATACGTGAATCTGGTCGCTTGTATAGGCATCAAGATCCTTCTTGTAGCGAGGATAGATGCGCTCTATGTTAGTGTCGATATTTGACTGTCCTGATACAATCCACACGTCACCCACGAGAATGTCGTTCAGGGTGATGTCGTTAATCTTCATCTCGAAAGGACCGCCATGCTTCTGCTTTGGGAGGTCAATGCGCCATTTTCCGTCAGTAGCGGCAGTTGTGGTATAGGTCTTGCCACGGAAAGTAATCTTCACCGTCTCGTTGGCATCGGCAGTTCCCCAGATAGGTACAAGCTGGTTGCGCTGAAGCACCATGCCTGACTGGAAGAGCTGTGGAAGTTTTACAGCAGCATTGACCTTGCCTAATGGCAGTAATGCAAGTAAAGATAATGATAGTATTATCCGTTTGAACATAGTCTTATTTGTTTTTAGTTTTCTTTTTTAGAAGTTGTACGGATAAAAAAAGCTATGAAAGAGCGATATTGATTATAGGTGTCGCACTTACAGCGCTCACAAAATCATGCATCCATATATAACAGCCCTTCTTCGCAAGCTCAGATCGCGAGCAAATCCGGACTTCCCTTTTAGGTGTCGCCTCTTCGAGGCTCATCGCAACATTGGTCTTTTATCCGAACATGTTATTATTTTCTAAACGCAAAGACGCAATGGTTTATTGCCCGTGGTAGAAAGTAAATGAAAAATGAAAAGTGAAAAATGAAAAATACAAGTTACTCATTTTTGCGGAATAATCGCAGATAATAATACTAACTTGTATTTTTCATTTTTCACTTTTCATTTTTCATTTATATCACTTCAGCGGCAGATACCAGTTATTCTTATCCATGAGCTTAGAGCGAAGAGTCTCGTCCAAAGTACCGTTACGCTTCGCAATAGCATCGGCAAGGTATGCAGGATCGTTTCTTCTGAGAGCTACGCGCATAAGGTCATAGAAACGCTTACCCTCAAATGTGAACTCAAGAGCGTACTCATCTATAATCATCTGCTCTACGAGAGGAATCTGATACTGAACGGTGTCTTCGTAAGAAGCAAGTTCGCTTGTAGGCTGTGGAACGCAGTAGTTCTTGTCACAGTCCACATCACCGCAACCACGTCCATGAACACCCATAGTGTTGTCTTTGGTAAACACCTCGTCATCGAAGTCAAGGAGTGAACCTGCCTTTTCACGCTCCTTTTCAGAAACATATCTCTCTATGTTCTGATTGCGAAGACCATATTTCAGTACGCACATCGCTGCCTCTGGGTAGCCAAGGCGGTTAAGAGCCTCTGCATACATGAGGTAAACTTGCTGAACACGGTAGAACCATATCATGCTAGATGTATATGATGTCTTGTAGTTAGTTAGGCATTCTCTTGAAAAAGGAGAAGCCTCATCGACACTTTGAGTGTCATGATATAATGTGCTATATAGACGAAGGTCACCGTTTGAGAACTCGAAAGACCTGCCTTTTCCAAGATATATGGTATCTCTTTCTGTCTGTGAAGCCTCTAAACAATATACATAGTTCTGCTTATACGAAAGATCTTTCAATGCTTGAGAAGGTTCTATCTGGGTATAATAGTTGTTGGCAAGGACAGATTCGTAAACACTTGAGATTTCAGACTTTACACCTGCGTAGTCATAACTTGCCATTGGTACGTAAAACAGCATCTCAGTACTATTATCATATATGCTATAAGCTGTTCTACTGAAGTCTGCAGTATATCTAATATCTCCAGTTCCTACCTTTGTAAGGTTAGAAACCTGCTTACTACTTATTCCAGTACGTACAGGTTTATTCTTCATCGTTAGATATTCATGAAGATATTGTGCAGCTTCATTATATCTACCAGCCCAAAGGCAAAGTTCACCAAGAAGCACACGTACAGGAATTGAATATTTTGAACTTGTGATAGCTGGATATTCCGTATCAACGTATGGCTTGATGTCATCAATGAAATAGTTGCAGATAGAGTTTATGTCAGAATATGGCTTGCTCATTTCTGCTGCTGCCTCTGCCTCGGTGAGAACTGGTTTTAGAACGAGAGGTACATTTCCATAGTTCTTCACCAACTGAAGGTATGTCCATGCACGGTATGTCTTTATTGCTGCAAACTCCTTCTCGAACACCTTTTTGCCGAGCTTTACAAGTGCGGTATCAGCATTCTCAATGTAATAGTTGCAGTTGTTGATAATGGCATAGTAATCGCTCACCTTGTTATAAGGGTTGTCGGTATCTACCTCGAAATTAGCAAGCTGCTTGATAGCTGGTGTTGCACTATTTGTAACGACTACCTGATCACTACGTATATCGCCAAGAATGAAAGTGCGGTCGGCAATAGTCTGAATGCCACGCACAACACCCATCAGGCTGAATACGGTATCACGTGCAGAATTAAGCTGGTTATCCTCAGCGAACTCAATCATGCTGCTATCTGTTTCGAGCATGTCAGAGCAGCTACTTAGTGTAAAGAATAAAGTGAAAACTGCAACCACGACCCCTTTCTGCCCTGCGGGCATCTTTCCCCATAAAGGGGCAAGAAGCTGGCGCAGTACGGGCTTTTCGCTTATTTTTTTAGATAGTATATTCATATTCATTAAATTCTTAATATTTTAATGTCTTAATTTATTAATTATTTTTTGCGCGGCCTCTCCCTTCCCCCTCCACGGGGGAAGGGGTGGGGTTAGGGGTTACAGATTAATCTTCACACCCATTGCGAAGCTTCTGCCTGAACTGAGAAGACCGCAGTCAATGCCCTGATAGAGAATATTGCTTGAAGTAGAGCAGTCAGGGTTAGAACCGAGGTAGTGGGTAAGGGTGAAGAGATTGTATGCTGCACCCCATACAGTGATACCCTGAAGGTATGTGCTGCTGATAGGCAGAGTGTAGTTAATTGTCACATTGCTCAGACGAAGGTAAGAGCCATCCTCAATCCAACGGTCAGAGAAGCTTGCATTACCCTGTGCATCGCGATAGCTGATACGTGGAATATTAGTTACCTGACCTTCTGTTGTCCAGCGGTTATTCATTGCTGTTGTCTGGTTGTAGAAGTACTTTCCGCTTTCCAGAATGCTACGCTCGTAGTTGTAGATGTCGTTGCCGAGAGAGTATGTGAAAGAAGCGTCAAGAGTCCAGTTCTTCCAGTTGAGGCGTGTGTAGATGTTACCATAGATATCTGGGTTAGGATCACCGATGATTACACGGTCAGCCTCAGAGATGATGTGATCATCATTCTGGTCAACGAACTTCATGTCACCAGCTTGATAGGCAATCTTGTCGCCTTTGCTATCTATGTAGCTAAGGTTTGCAGCTTGTGCCTGTGCTGCTGTTGTAAGCACGCCATCGGTCTTGTAGCCGTAGAACATACCTACTGGATTTCCAACCGCAGTAATGATAGTACCGTTGCAGATATCAGTCAGTATGCTCTTGTTGTCTGTGCCAATCTCTGTCACCTTGTTCTTATAGTGACCTACACTTGCACCGAGTTCCCAGTGCCAGTCCTTGGTGTTGAGCACGCGGTATGACATATCGAGGTTGTAGCCTGTGTTCTGAAGCTTACCGCCATTGATATAGTTAGCGTCAAGACCGCTTGTCCATGCCATCTGACGGAGTGTTACAAGACCTGATGTCCAGCCTGCGAACCAGTTGAAGTTTACATGCAAGCGGTTGTCGATGAAGTTTCCTTCGAAACCAGCATTGACGCGGCGTGTTGTTTCCCACTTCAGATTGCTGTTACCTACATTGCCAAGAGTCAGTGCTGTTACTTGATTCTGGAAAATCTTAGAAACGAAATAGGTGCGTGAAGCTGTGTAGTCGATATCGTCGTTACCTGTGATGTCGAAACCTGCATTCAGACGCAGATAGTCTATACCCTTTACCTTTGCAAGCCAGTTTTCGTTAGAGATAACGTATGAAGCCTGCAAGCTTGGGAATATACCCCAGACAGTACCCAGAGCCTTGAGACCTACGGCATCCTTACCAAAGCGTGAAGAAGCCATTGCTGAGAGTCCAGCATTGACATAGAGCTTCTGAGCATAGTTATAGTCGGCAACAACATAGTTGGTCATATCCACGAACTTGTCATCAGCACCTCCATTGGTTGATTTATATCTAAGACTTATACCAAGGTTAGGAGTCTTGTCGTTACCTGTATCATAGCCACTCTGGAAATTGCTTCTGAAACTGTTGTTGATATAGCGGAAACCACCAGTAAGCTTTATGTCATGAACTCCATAGGTGTTGTTCCATACAAGACGTGTGTCGCTCTGAATGGCATTTTGACGTGAAGTCATTGACTGTCTGATGTTCTCTACTGTATTCTCTGAAGATACAGCAACATATTGGAATTCTGGAACGAGATACGATGGTACGCCAGACATTGGTAGGTAGTAGTCCTCATTGGTGTTTACAAGAGTAAAGTTGAAAGCCTCTTGCACGCTGAGGTTCTTGTTAATCTTATACTTAGGATTAACAGAGAAGGACACGAGACGGTTGCCGAAGTTGTTACGGTTGTCGCCTGTACCATATTCGAGTATGGCAGAAGGGTTAGACAGGCTTCTGTCATTTCCTAATGAAGAACCTAATTCTGCAAGGTAGTCATCCTCTTCTGCAAGATATGAACTCTTATTACCCGTGATGTCGATAGCGTATGGTGACAGGAAAGGAGCCTTGGTGAGTGCAAGGAAACTTGGGGCTGTAGGTGTGCCTACCTCAAGGTTCTTGCTTACGCCCATATCGAAGATGCTACGGTCAACATCACTGAATGATACGTCGAAGCGCACGTCCAGATCCTCAATAATAGTGATATCTGTATTGATACGGAGGTCGAAACGAGAGAAGTCGCTTTCCTTCAATGTCTCATCTGCAAGGCTGTAGCCTACGCTTACGTTATAGTTTGCCACGTTATCACCACCCTGTACGTTGATGCCGTATGCCTGAGTAAAGGCATTGCGATATACCTCCTTCTTCCAGTCTGTACTGTTGTGATACTGATTGTAGTAGTAATATTTAGGGTCGGTGTTAATGAACTTCATGCCACTAACGGAAGAAGTGATACCGTTAAGAAGCTCAGTAGCGTATGTACGGTAATCGGTAGCGTTCATCATAGAGGCTGTGCGAGGCTGTAGCTGAAACTTACCGCCCATGGTTACATCAATCTTTGTAGCCATGCTCTTACAACGCTTTGTTGTGATGAGGAGCACACCGTTTGCACCCTTTGCACCATAGATAGCAGTACCATTCTTCAACACCTCTACCTTGTCAATGTCGTTAACATTGATGTTGGCGAGGATATTATTGTAGAAGCCTTCGTGAATAACCTCACGGTTGTACTGCATATCCATGATAACTCCATCGATAACGACGAGTGGCTGTGCATTGCGTGAAAGTGAGTTGATACCATTGATAAGCATAACGCTACCAGCACCTTCAATGCCACTACGGTTTATAGTGCGCATCTGACCATTAAGACGCTGCTGAATGAATGGGTCGATACTCATCTCTACGTTGTTGTCGAAGTCGGAAGCAGAAGATAGCTTTACAGCCTCGGTTGAGCGGGTGTATGAATTGGAGAAAACATCACTATACAGCTTTGCGTCAACCTTTGTCTGGTCTTTGCCAATAGCCACCTGCTGTGGTAGAGAACCTTCCACACGCATAAAGAGGCTTGACACATTGTCAGGCACACTGATGAAGTATCTGCCGTTAACATCCGTAATGGCTGCAAACTTGCTGTTACCGTATGCCTCGATGCTCACACCCTGTAATGGCTTGCCTGTTGCAGCATCAGTCACCTGACCTCTTATCTCCTTGGCAGATGCGAAGGAGGAAGAGAGAAGAAGAAGGAATGAGAGACCCACAACCCCTTTCTGCCCTACGGGCATCTTTCCCCATAAAGGGGCAAGAAGTGGGCGCTGTATAGACCTTTCGTTTATATATTTAGATAGTATATTCATTTTCAATTAATTTCTTAATGTCTTAATATCTTAATATCTTAATTACTCTTTAACCACTGGTACAAGATAGATTTCATCAAGATAGAAGTTACGATCGTACTTAGCATTCTCATTAGGACGGATACTACATGTCACTGTTATTGATGGCTGACCTGTATTCTCCAAGTAGTTACAAGTAGGGAACTTGAATGTTGCAACCTTTACGTAATCAGTTTTGTAAGGATCTGTATTGAAAGGTGTGCCGTCGTTGCAGGTATAATGCTGTTCTTTACCTTCCTCATCATAATAATTGATGGTTGCAGTGAAACGGCATGGACGCTTGTTTTCTCCGCCAATAACTGACTTTGGAAGAACTTTTACGTATATGTCATACGTTGTAGAGAGTGCATTCGTAAGCTTATATGTCACATTCCAGTTACTATTACCGCCTGTAGGCTTGATATGCATAAATGCATGAGCAGAAATACTATCACCAAGCGCATCTACTCTTGTCATTGAGCAGTCTTTATATGATATTACGATTGATTGATTCTCGCCTTCATCAAAACGATCTGCGTTATAGGTCAAGGTTGGGTTAAATGCCCATTCGTCAGAAGCGTAGATCTTACCATTACTGCATTGGTAAACAACCTTTGCACTACCAAAGATTCCTGTTTGACTGAATGGATTTCTATAATAGTTAAAAACCTGACGACCAGTATAACTTCCAGAATTAATATATGTATATGGATATGCCTTTTTTTCAATATGAGCTTTCTGCTGGTAATAACTGTAAACGGCATCATCCATCAGTGCACGATAGGTATAGTAGCGTTGGAGTGAATCAGCCCTGTCATCAGACTTAGGGAATCTGAAACATTCAAAGGCTGTATTCCATGCCTTGTTCCAACCTGCTTCTGTTGGTATAACCACAAAGTAGAGAGAGTCCTCTGCATCAAGGCGTCCTATTTGCTCCATAAGCTTGTTGCGCTCGTATGTTACAGAGTCAACATATACATTCTTACCGTCCACAATACCACTGCTGACGCTTGCACTTTCACTGAATTCATCTTCATTATATGAAGCAAGGAATTGACCATGTGACTTGAACTCTGGAAGTGCTACCAATGTCTCATAGATAGTTCTCATATAAGGCAACTGACTATCCATAACGTGCATGATACCATTCTTGCTATGGATATTACTCTCTCTGAGAGCTACGTTGTTTACCTTGTTGTCGGCAAATGACACGTTCTTATAGTTGAGGAGACGGAAGTTCTTTTCTGTACCATCGGCAGAAACAAGTTTCTGTGAAAGATGGTTCATTATGAAGAAACGCTCAACGGCAGAGTCGCCATTGGCAGTTGCGACGAGAGAGAGGATAGAGTCTTTGTTGAATGTACCATTGACTGGTGCAAACAGAGTGAATGAACGTCCGCCCTTCAGCACATCTGCATAGCTTACAGATGTTTTCTTGTGCTGACGGAATACCATAGTGTTCTCAAGGACCTGAGCAAAGTCGCTCAAGTCGCTACGCTGCTGGATTGCATCCCAGAGAGTAAGGTCTGCACCATTGGCAGCCTCATTCTCATAGTGGTTATCCCAGTCGGAGCAAGAGGTAAGACCCCCCACCCCCCCGAGGGGGAGTATTATAGATAGCAGTGCCATCAGAGGACTCTTTGTATATTTTGATAGTATTTTCATTATCAATTATTTTTTTGTTAATTTTCAATTATCAATTCCCCACCGTCTCTCCGGCTCCCTCCCTATGGGGGGAGGGCGGGGGGAGAGGCCGTTGGTTAATATCTTTAATGCCTATTTTCTCCCTCAGGACTTGCATATACGTCCTTTGGACAAAGCTCGATATAGTCGAATGACCATTCCTTGTCACCCTTAGATACCTGACGGAATCTCAGCCAGTATTCCTTGCCCTCATCAAGTTTCTGAGTAGCGAGAATACGGCGAAGGTGCTCTGGTGAATCCTGACGGAAACTGTTCAAGCCTGGCTTACGATAAGAGTCCATACCTCTCATATATCCGAGGTTATGGAGGGTCTTGTCCATAGAAGTGTTGTGCTCCTCGTCCTCTGTATCTGAAATATCACCTACGATTTCCTGAAGGTTCCATGTACCGTATGTAAGGTCAACAGGAATGCCGCATGGCTCATTGTTGAGATATACCTGAACTACACCACGCTCCTCACCGGCAACGTAACCCATACGGATCTCGTATGTTCCTGATGGTACTGGTGGCAACTTGAACTGTACATCATACTGTCCCTTGATACAGATAGCATTGCCAAGGTATGAAGACCATGAAAGCTCTGCTGCGTGAACTGCAAGGAATGTATCGTCGGAAAGTTTCCAACCCTTGATATATCCGCGCTTGAGGGCATAAAGGTTGGCATTGTATGTACCAGCCTCGTCGTTGAAACGGCAACCCTGATTCATGAAATCGGCACTGAGGGTAGTAGCATCGATACGCATACGGCAACTGAGAACCTCATCACGAACCTTGGTAGAGTACTCAAGGATGTCATCAAGATAGAGGTATGTACCATTTATAGCCTGCTGCTCTGATTTACCTGACTCGGAAGGTGTAAGAACCTTAACACCCTTTACTGTGTATTTGTTACCTACGCCCTTACGGTTAGCATAGAGGCCTGCATTGCTACCTGAACCTGCGCGGCAGAAACGAAGCATGGTGTTAGGACACATTGTTTCCCAGAAGTCCTCAGCATCAGCAAATGATGTTACTGTACACTCGGTAAGGAATCTGCCAGAAGGTGCCCAGTCGTTATAGTTGCCCATACGATCCATGAGGTGATAGCTCACAAAGCGATTGAGTGGGTTCTTGCGGTTGGTTGGATCATCGTCATATTTTCCTGCATCCTCTGGATATGTAGCGTCATACACCTTCTTTGCGTAAGCCTTAAGGTCTTCAAGATTGTGTATGCCCTTCCTTGCATATACAGAGTTGGGCTCAACAAAAGCGGTGAACTTGATGTATCTTCTGCGAGGATATGTTACAGTATTGTCACGACCACCGAATCTTACCTTTGCTATCTCACCATTGATTGAGTCTTCTGAAATAGAATAGCTTAAATCAATATATGGGGTAGTGAGAGAATCGCTCATGTGGGTGTATTTGAGTGCCTCTAAGAAGATGGAAATGGTAGAATCCTCTTCCATGAGGTCAGGAAGCATGTTACTGCTTGGAGTAATGACACGGTCGATGAAGTGAACAACACCGTTGGTGGCAGAGTCGTTTTTCTCAACGAGCTGTGAACGCTTGTTTACAAACACGCGAAGCTGGTTGTTGTTTGATACATCACTGTCACAAGTCATAACGAGATAGCGGTCGTCCATGTTCATCTGTGGAAGGGCACCATCGCTGACATCGGTAGTGAAGAAAGCACCATCCTTGATGATATGTGTACGTGCGATAGTATCGCAACGCTTCTCATCCTGAAGCAACGCATCGAGCGAAGCATAGTTGTTGTCGGCAAGGAACTTGTTGATAGCATCGTTAGTAGGTGCGAAAACAGTATAGTTGCCATATACAGAGAGAAGGGAGTAATAGTTTGCCTTCTCAAGAATAGCTTGGAACATGCTGCATCTGTCTGCGTCATCACCTATGATTTCCGCAGCCGTGCGCTTTGTAGCAGAATAGAATGTGCCCTGATTGTCATCCAAGTCATCATTGTCAACGCAGCCAACAAGTGTAAAGAGTAAAGTGGAAAGTATAATGCAGAATGGCACTCTACCCCTACTTATATATTTTTGAATGAACTTTTTCATAATTCATTTATCTCTTAATTTCTTAATCTCTTAATTTCTTAATCTCTTTTTACTTCTGGAAATCTTCCAGGTCACTGTAAGCAGAATTCTGTTTGAGCATAGTGTTCTTTTTCAGCTCATCCCTGTTGTATGGCCAGAAGATAGCATTGATATCAGCAAACTGAATCTTGATAGCTACGGCATTTTCCTTCTGCTTCTGTGTTGCCTCGTTGGCAAGATAGTGAGTGTTATTGTCACGAACTGACTTTCTAACGAGGTCGAACCAACGCTTGCCTTCAAACATGAACTCTCTCTTACGCTCCAGGAAAAGAAGTTTTTCCATTTCTTCCTTGCTTGAGCTATATGTAGAGAAAGCAAGTGAATCGCTCTTTACATTCTCTGTATAGTTGCGTGCACGCTTGTTGATGGAGTTGATAAGCGAGAAAGCAGTCTGGAAGTCAGGATTATTCTTCATTATACATGCCTCTGCCTTTATAAGCATAACGTCTGAAAGACGGTATATAATCCAGTTTTGAAAAATAGTATGAATTTCGGTAGAATTAAATCTCACGCTCTTTATGTCGGTAACATTATCATTTTCGAGACTTACATTACGATTCGTATATTTACCGATAGCATATTTGCCGCTGACCTCTCTTATGTTCTCGTAAACTCGACAGTCATTCTTGGCAAAGTATTCATTATTGCCAGAAGTGACATTTTGAAAGTAGTCTTCTGGTGCTGCAAAGCCACCTATATCGGAAGTTCCACTATAGAAATTATAGATATACTTGTTTTCCACATTACCGTGGTAGTAGCCTAATTCAAAGATACTCTCGAATGAGAATCCTTTACCATAACTAAATATCTCATTGTAGGCGTTACCGCAAGTCTTAGAGTTTGCGAGGCTTTCACGAATCATTGGTATGCCATTGAAGAGGAACATATCGTTCATCTGACCAATCTTGGCAACCCTTTCCTTGTACTGATTCTTCTTGAAGTTGATTACAAAATCACAGCAAGAGATTGCCTTGTCATACTCACCACGCCAGAGATAGATATCGGCAAGGAGGGTATAGACAGCAGCACGGGTTACCTTTGCGCAATTCTCGTATGCAAGTGTAGTTGCCTTGGCATTAGTCATCTTGCTATCATCCACATAACGGAGAACAGCATCATCCTTAATCTTCTCAAGGTCTTCAGAGAGCATTTCCAAAGCCTTGTTCATAGGGGTTGCAGGCACTTTGTATTCCTGTGCGTCGTCGATACTTGGCTCGAATATCATTGGCACATCACGGAATGTCCTGATGAGATAGAAGTAACAAAGGTCACGGATAAAGGTTGCCTCTGCCTTGTTGGCAAGCATCTGTGCCTCTGTATAGTTAGGGTCAAGTTTCTGTACTCCGTCAGCATAGGCGAGGACGGTGTTACAGCGGTTGATAGTACTATAGAAATCTTCCCATTTGGTCAGGTCATTGGTTGGTAGGATGTTCTCCTTAAGAATCTCAACATATTTATTGTCAAGGTTACCACCCTGTACGATGTTTTCTGAACGAAGTTCGCCCCAGATACCCATACGCTCAAGGCTACCTTCGGCAGTAAGTGCCTCATAACAACCATTGAGGACGCTGGTCACATCTTCTTTCTTTGTCCAATAGTTCTCCAAAACCACCTCGTTCAAAGGAAGAATGTCAAGGTAGTCAGAGCAAGAGGCAAAGAAGCCTCCCACTCCCCCAAGAGGGAGTATTGTAGATAGCAATGCTATCAGAGACTTTTTTGTATATTTCTTATTCATATTTAATTTTCTTAATCTCTAAATTTCTTAATGTCGTTAGAACTGTACTGTGATACCTAACGTAGCAGACTTAGCGCGTGGTGTCTGTGCTTTGTCTGAAGATATACCATAGCCACCGTAGCCAACCTCAGGGTCTGAACCTGAATACTTGGTAAGTACAAACAGGTTATTAGCTGACAGATAGAAGCTGAGCTGTGAAAGTCCCCACTTCTTGATGGTTGCAGGAGGAAGTGAATAGCTGATCTGTGAGTAGTTGAGACGGATGAATGAACCATCCTCAACGAAGCGGTCACTACCAAGATAGTTATAGCCATACTGGCGCAGAGCACGTGGGATAGGAGCTATGTCGCCCTCTACACGCCAACGGTAGTTCACAGCACGACTCTGGTTGCCATTGTCATACATAGATTCAAGGTTCATGCGGTTTTCGTTGACGATCTTGTTTCCGTAACGGAAGTTGAACTGGTTGTTCCAAGACCAACGACCCCACTTGAACTTTACACCGAAACCACCGGTGAACTTAGGAAGAGAAGAACCGAGATATACGATATCAAGCTCGTTGATTGTACCGTCGTGGTTGATATCCTCGTAGATGGCATCACCGCCCTTGAACTCATATAGGGCAGATGTACCGCTATAGCAGAATGTCATAGGTGTGGTGCGTCCGTGGTTGTCGAGGATGACATTACCATTGGCATCACGAACTACAGGAGCATTAGGACCGCTAACGCCAACTACCTCTGTTGGTGAGTATTCGCTATACTGATATACACCCTTGTAGCGGAATCCGTAGATAGAACCGAAAGACTTGTTGAGTTCTACACGTGTGAGATATGTTCCGTTTTTGCGCTCAAAGTCCTTGTTGAGAGATGCAAGACAGGTCTCATCCATTTCTGTGATGACATTCTTGTTGTTAGCGAATGTTACGTTGAAGTCAACTGCGAAATCGCCAAACTTTACGAGGTTGCTTGTGTTGATGTTGAACTCCCAACCTATATTTTCCATCGCACCTACATTCTTCCATGCAAAGTTGGCATAACCAGATGATGTAGGAAGACCAAGTTTCTCCATGAGAAGGTCGGATGTGTACTGCTTATAAAACTCCACGTTACCATTGAGCTTATCTTCGAAGAAACCGAAGTCAACACCGAGGTTATAGGTCATCTTCTCTTCCCACTTGAGGTTCTTGAGCTGTATGTTGTCAGGATTAGTAGAAGACAGATTCATATAACCTTTACCGTTCTTATAACGGCTGTAGAAAAGATACTCTGCCTTTGGCTGCTGACCTACGATACCCCAGCCTGGACGCAATGAGAGCATTGACAACCAAGGAAGAGTCTTTGTTACCCAAGGCTCCTTACTGATGTTCCAACGACCTGACAGGGCAGGGAAGAAACCCCAGCGGTTGTTTGGACCGAACTTTGTTGAACCGTCGCAACGTACAGATACATCGAACATATAGCGGCTCTTATATGCATAGTGAGCAGAGTATGTGCCGTAGATACTGCGCCACTGACCAGCACCTCCTGTAAAGTCCTCATCTATAACGGCATCTGCACCTGTGTTGCTTATATTGCCAGGGAAACCATACTTTGTGGTTTTCTGTGACTTACTGTTACCGTCATTGAGCTGACCACGAAGCATCATCATCATAGAATGATCCTCGTTCTCAAAATGAGGAATGAATGTTAATGTATGGGTGGTAGAGATTCCGAGGCTCTTGTAGCTGTATTCTGTCTTTCGGTTGTTGGAAGGATGTGACCATCCAAGAGTGATCAGTTCAGCAGGCAGGAAAGAATCCTGATACTGGTTGAAGATATCGAATACAATCTTACCCTCATACTTAAGCTGTGTCTTGCTGTCATCAATGCCAAGGAGGTTATATACCAACTGGAATTCAGGAGAGATCTTATATGTCGTCTCATTGTTGGTTGCAAGATTGCCAAGTGCAACAGGATTGAAACGGTTATACTTGTTCCACTTGTTATCTGGCAACTGATCGTCAAGAGCAGATGATATGGTTGTAGGAAGCATAAAATAGCTACCTGTAGGATTATTGTCCATATCCATCTCATATACTGACACGTTAGGCATATACTTGTATGCAGTGCCAAGAAGGTTGTCATAGTTCTTCTGGTTGTCGGTATATGTGAACGAGAGGTTAGAGATAATCTTGATACGGTCAGATACGAAGTAGTCGAGGGCTACACGTGTACTGAGACGGTCAAGCTGCTGTTTGATGACAGAACCTGTCTCATGGTCGTAACCTGCACCAATACGGAAGTTTGCCTTCTCGCCACCACCTGTAAGTGATACATAGTGATTCTGACGAAGACCTATCTGTGTAACCTCGTCAACCCAGTCGGTATTCTTGTTGAAGTTGTTCCATCCGTTAGGGTTAGTAGGATCGTAGTTGATTTCCACGATGTCGCTGGCAGTACTGCTCAGACGTGGGTTGAAGTAAGACTCCTTCAGGAGCATGGTGTACTCGTCACCACTGAGGAGGTTGTAGCCCTTTGGCTGTTTTGTGCCTGTGATGCGATAGCTGTATGTCACACGGGTTTTACCGCGCACACCACGCTTTGTCTTGATCTCGATTACACCATTAGCACCCTGTGAACCCCAGATAGCAGTAGCAGCAGCATCCTTCAATACGCTGATGTTCTCAATATCCTCTGGGTTTACGTTGAGGAGCTCTGCAAACTTCTCGTCGTTAGCAGAAGAAAGGTCAAGGTCGCTACCGAGGTCGTTTTCCCATACGTTTCCGTCAACTACGATAAGTGGGTTTGCATTGCTGTTAATAGAGCTTACACCACGAAGACGCATTGAAGTTCCAGAACCGAGGTTACCTGAGTTTGCCACGATATCAAGACCAGCGATACGACCTTGAAGAGCTTCATCTACGGTTGTCATAGACAGACCTTCGAACTCCTTCATGTCGATAGACTGATTTGATGTTGACATCTCATCCTTTGGGATTGAAAGACCTGAACCGCCAGAACGACGTTTTGAGGTGACTGTCAACTCTGTAAGGGTTGTTGCATCCTCGAGTGTTACCTCATATACTTCACCCTTAATTGGAATTGTCTTTGTCTTATATCCTACGAAACTGAATCTCAGCTTATGTTTTGGATCCTTGATCTTGAATGAGAAGTTACCATTGATATCTGTCTGAGTGGAGCTAACGATACGATTGCTCGCGTCAATCTCGACTACGTTAGCCATCATGACAGGTCCCATGGCATCAGATACAGTACCAGAGATGATCTGGCCTGCTTGTTGCGCATAGGCGGAGGTGGATAAGGCAAGAAGAAGAACTGCGACCCCTTTCTGCCCTGCGGGCATCTTTCCCCATAAAGGGGCAAGAGGCTGGCGCAGTATAGACCATCCGTTGTTTATTATGTTTGTTAATTTTTTATTCATTATTAATTATTATCATTTATTTTCATTATTGAATGATTCCCCGTGGTCTTCCGCCCCCTTCCCCATTACGGGGGAAGGGTTGGGGTTAGGGGTCGTTTCTTATTTCTTGATCAGTGGCTTGTCAATCATGTGAATGACGGCTGAAGAAGAAGTTGTTGCTCTTGTGGCATCCTCGTTTCTTGCATTGTTGAGGAAGTATTCGCGAGCCTGAAGGTTATATAGACCATCCTTCTTCACTACATGTGCAGGATCTGCATCATTAGCAGATGTCTGGATGGTGATATTGTCTTCGTCAAGAGTTACGTAGATACGCTCGAACTTTCCGTTGCTACCAATGCAGGCAGTCTCATACTTCTCGCGATCTATAGGATTAGCACCTATATACATAGAGTTATCCTGAATGTGGTATCTTACGAAGTCGATAATCTTCTGCTGCAAATTGTCAGCCAACTCAGTGTTGCCCTTATCTCTTTCTGCCTCTACCTGATCAAAGGTAGGGAGCTTGCCACTTGTCTGAAGCTGCTTGATATCCTCGTTTGAAGGAACATATACTGTATAGTGGTATGCGTTGAATACGCTGATGTTCTCGCGTGGAGAGCATTGGTTGTTACGCTCCTCTTCGAGAAGACCGCTGCTGACGATAAGCTCACGCATAGCGCTCATCTCTGGGTGCTCAGCCATTACATCAATAACACTCTTTGTAGTTGTCATGATAGGTGCTGTATCAAGGATATAACACTTACCATTACCAGCCTTGTTGAGTTCCTTGTTAGGAGACTGGTCGTAGATGTCGGTTACATAGAGAGGTTTCTTTGAGTTGTTAACCTGGAAACTACCCTCTACTGTCATTCCATTTACACCACTCTTGGCATTCTTGATGCGGAGTGCTGTACCTGCCTTTGTGAGATAGTACTCGTGACCATCCTCTACGTTCTTGTTTACTACGATACAGTTATCAAGAACGTCTTTCAAGATATCCTTCATCAAGGCGCTATTGTTACGAACCTCTGTTATGCTATCGCCTATTGTCTGTGTCTCAAGGTCGTAAGCATATACGCTTGCCCAAACAGGGTTGTTCATTGTCTCGTCGTAGTGGAAACGATAAAGCTCTGTCTGCTTCTTACCGTATGATGCAGGATTGATATACTCCAGCATTGCCTTGTTTGTTGGGATGAAGAAGCTATAGTAAGCGTTGAGAGAGTTCAGATATACGGTATATTGGTTCTGATCAATAGCCCAGTTGATAATCTTCATTGTCTTGTTGACAACGGTAGGGTACTTGACGCTGACGAATGCTGTTGGTGAATAGATTGAACTTGTAACATAGACAACACCATTACAGCCTACCATTGTCTCCTCTACCTTTGAAGGATCAACGTCCATAGGGTCGTTGGCATCGTTAAGGATAGTAGGGAACTTGCTCTTTACGCCCTTAGCACGGAATGAAGCCTTGAAGTTGTTGTTGATAAGCTCCTTGATGACATCGTTAGGGATATTCTCTACTGATCCATACTGGTCAATGAGAATACGACCTGCACCGTTCTTCCAGTAATCAGCGAGGGCTTCATTGCTTGGAGCAAGGATAAATGCCATGTCGCGGTTAATGGCGAGCTCATCGTTAGAACCAGAAGCGTAAACATCATCGAGATAGTATCTGTTCCAACCTGGATCAAAGTCGAGGAGATCCTGATGAACCTTGTTGTCATCGTCTGTATTCATAACGTGATTCTCCTGGTTAGAGAAATAACGCTTCTGGAATACAGAGTCAACATTTGTATTATAGTAAAGGTTATAACGATCCGTTACCTCCTTACCTGCATAGAAAGGAGCTGAGAAACGCTCAAGAAGTTTGCTGAACTCACTTGTCTTTGGATTGTGAGCGATAAGTTCAGCCATATTCTCAAGTGGAAGCATTACCTCATCAAGCTTTTGGATGAAGCCGTTGCTACACTTGATGTTCTTTTGGCCAACGTTTATGCCATTGACGATAGCGTCACCTGGCTGACGTGAAATCTTGCCATTGAAAAGGAAATCAATATCTGAGTTCTCGAAATGGTTGTTGTTGATGAAGTCCTCAACGAAATGAACCATTGGAGTTGTTGACATGTCCTTCATCAGAACTACATTTGAACGATCAGCGAATTTTGCCCAGCAAGAATTATTTTTCTTGTCCTCTGGACGCATACTTGGGAGATCCTGAACATTGACTACTGCTACAGAGTCGTAAATAGTAGCTGCAGTAGAACGGCGCATACATGCACCTTCAACGATGGAATTGTCGCCACCTACACTTGATAGTGTATTGAGCTGATAACTGTTGTTGATCATCGCACCATAGAGTAGGAGCTTCTTCTGGCTTGTGCTCAACTGTTCGTAACGGCTAACGCCCCATTTGTTGTTGCTATAGAAACGAGCATAGGCATCGTCATCTGCAACGAACAACGTCTTGGAACCAGTCTTAGCCAACACTTCCTTTTGGCCAAGATCCTCAATCAGCCTGATGGTGTTGGTGTAGTGACCATCTTCAGCAAGATAGCTGTAGATGCTGGCACCCCATCCTTCTGGATCGGTCTTGTCCAAATCATACTTGTCGCATGACGTGAAATTAACCAGACATGCGGACAATGCGACAGCGAGAGAAGTATTACGCCATCCCATCTTCAGTAAATTTTTACTTGTTGTCATTTAGTTGGTTTTATTATTAGTTTTTTATAAAGTCAGAATTGTAGATCCTTTGCAGGGACTGTTTGGCGATTTCGTCAAATACATACCTTTGGGCATTTAGTTTTGGAGCAGAAATCCTTAACTTAGGTTTTGACACCATGCGGTGTTTCCAAGATAGCTGAAAATTTATTCCTAAAAATTAAATGTTTTTGGATTTAACAAAAATGTTCCGAATCAAATTCTGTTCATCATCGGGATTTTTGTTTCATCAAGGTTGTTAGTTGCCTATTCGCTTACAGTATGCGTTTTGCAAGTGTATGAGTGCTCGTGTGCGCACGTTTCACTTTGCGAGTGCAAAGTTAATATTATTTATTTATAAAAGACGTGTATTTTATTCCTCGTACTTTTGCCATTGTAACATCTTTAGTGAATTCTTAGCTATTTATGCAAAAAACTTCATTTTATATACCATTTTAGGCGCCTATATGTTAATTTTTTACGTTTTTGAACTCTAAATGTAAAAAAAATAACTGCTATTGTTACATTTTAAGAATTTTTTATTAACTTTGCCCTTACACAATGGGTCATGCAAGCTTTAATGGCTGATATGCACTTCTCATAATAACGACATAACTACTAAATCATGATGATAAACATTAACACTCTTTCCATTAGCCGAGAAAACGTATTGCGCAAAATGCAGCTTTACATATTGGCTATATTTCTTACATTTATTCTGCCTGTCAGTTCTACTGCACAGATTGGTACTTTGTTCAACTCCACCAAGAATCTGAGTAGTAGTTTTGTTCAGCATGTGTATCAGGACAGGCAAGGTTTCATCTGGGTTTCTACTGCCAATGGTCTTAATCGATATGATGGCTATACTTTTCAGACCTATACAGCTGACAATGGCCTTCCTATCGATTATATCACTTGTGTAATACAAGACAAGAGCAACCTTATATATGTAGGCTCTTCATCTGGCCTCTATGTCAAGCAGAAAGGTAAATTCATATGTGTCACAAACAAAGATACTGGTGAGGAACTCTCTGCATACATTAATTGCTTCTGCCTTGACCCCGATGGTAATATTGTCTTCAGTACCTCCGGACGCGGTATCTGGCAACTAACAGACATTGACAAGGCTAAGAATATCATTGACGGCATTAACGAGTCTAAGTATGTCAAGGATATTCTGTTTGACCATAAGGGTATGCTATGGGCATCTGCCGACAAATATGGTATTCTCTCGTACAGACATACAGGCAGCGGTGAAAACAAGAAATACATTCTTGCGAACAAATTCCCTGCTGGCGAGAATTCTCCATACTCATCAATATGTATAGACAAAAGCGGTAACCTTTATCTTGGCTACCTGAAAGGCGGTGTATATGTAATGAACTCAAGCAGAAAGGGTTTTACACTCATTCCATCTACAGGTAATATTACAGTATCGGCCCTCAAGGCGCGTGATGACGGCAATATCTATATTGGAACAAATGGTGACGGTGTAAAGGTTCTCAATCCTCGAAATGGAGAGATACGTCCTGCCCGTATTGCAAGTACCCAGCTTGATGTGAACAAAACAAAGGTGGGCTCTATTGCCATAGACCGTAATCAAAACCTCTGGTTGGGGCTATATCAGAAAGGTGTCTTCATGCAATCGCCAGTCAGGTCTCCTTTCCATTGTCTTGGAATTAACCAGCCATCTGGCAACCAGATTGGTCAGCAATGTGTCATGGCTGTATATCGCCAGAAAAACGGCACATTATGGATTGCTTGTGACCAGGACGGACTTTACGCGCTCGACTCCAACTATCAGCTTATTCGCCACTATGCCCCTTCTTCAATAGGCGGAAACCGTAAGAGCGACGAGGTGCCAACCACCATCCTTACAATCACAGAAGACAACTCCGGCAGACTATGGGTAGGTTCTTATACGGATGGATGCGGATGGTTTGACCCTCAGACTGGCAAGTATCATCGTGCCTCATTCAGCTACGGCAATGCGCAGAGTGTATTTGATATCCGTACGGACTATCTTGGCCGCCTATGGATCGGAACCCTCGGTGATGGTCTGAAGTGTTATGACATTGAGCATGACAAGCTTACGGAATACAAGCACGACTACAGGAGATCCGACTGCCTCCATAACAACTACATTCTTGAGATGGGTATGAGCCCCGACAAGAAAATTCTTTATGTGGGTACATCAATAGGTCTGTCTTGTCTTGATTTGCCTTCCAACAGTTGGACAAAGGTGTTCAAATCCAACAAGATTCTTGACCGTGAATCAATCACGGAAATCTGTCAGGTAAACAATGACGAGATCTGGATAGGTACGGCCATAGGTCTATACAATTACAATCTGAAAAACCATGCATTACGCAAATATGGCACAAAGGACGGACTCCCCGACTGCCACGTTGCTGCTATCGAGTCAGACAACCAGGGGATACTGTGGATAAGCACCTCCAATGGCTTATGCAGATTCAATCCAAAAGACGGCAGGACGAGGAATTTCTACGTTTCCGACGGCCTTCAAGGCAACGAGTATAATTCCGGCGTGTCATTCCACGATCCTGATACCGACCTTCTCTTCTTTGGCGGTACGTTAGGTGTGTCATATTTCAATCCGCCAAAGAGCATTCCAGAGCCTGCAAAGCTCAAGGTGACCTTGACAGGTGTATTCCGTGGTAATGAGCGTGTACAGTCGTATATGAAATCAGGAAGCTACGTTATTACCGATACGGCAATTGCATTTACCGATGTATTCGACTTCTCTCACGAAGACAACACGCTTGCGTTCACGTTTTCTACTCTTACATATTCAAATACTGAGCATATCAGTTTCGCATATAGCATCAATGGCGACAAGGAGGTTGTCCTCCCTGCCGGGGAGAACAGGATAACGCTGAGCCGAATGTCGCCAGGCGACTATGACTTCCGTGTCGTAGCCATCAATAATGGTGTCCGCTCACAGGAGAAGACCTTCAGGGTGGTAATCCATAATCCTTGGTATTTCACACCACTTGCCAAGGTTATCTATTTACTGCTTGCATTAGCTGCCATCGGATGGTATATACGCTTGCAGCGCATACGAAACCGTGAACGTCTTCTCATTCAGGAGCATATTCACAAGGAAGAACTTAATGAGCAGAAGCTGCGTTTCTTCATTAATATCTCACATGAGATTCGCACCCCTATGACTCTCATCGTGACACCTTTGCTTCAACTCATACGTGAGGACAGCGACCCTCACCATCAGTCTATCTATGAGATTATGAAGCGCAACGCAGAGCGAATACTACATCTTGTCAATCAGATTCTGGATCTCCGTAAGATTGACAAGGGACAGATGGTTATGCACATGCGTGAGACTGACCTCATATACTTTACTAACGACCTTATAAAGATATTCCAGCCACAGGCAACAAGCAAAAAGATAAGTATAGAGTTCGTACACGAGAACGACACATTACCTGTATGGATTGACACAAGTCACTTTGACAAGGTTATCATTAATCTCATGTCAAATGCGATGAAATACACCCCTGTAGGCGGTACCGTGAGAGTTACTATCTCCTCCGACAGTCAGCAGGCAACTATTGTCGTCTTTGATAGCGGCGAGCAGATTCCAGAGGATAGCCTGTCAAAGATCTTTGAACGTTTCTATCAGACTACATCCCTCACCAATCAGACAAAGACCGGCACAGGCGTAGGTCTCGACCTTACACGTTCTCTCGTGCAACTCCACCACGGCAATATCATCGCACGTAACGTGGATGAAGGTGTTGAGTTCGTTGTCACAATTCCTATGGGATGCGAGCATCTCTCAAAGGAGGAACTTGCCTTGCACGAAGAGGAGAAAAAGGAGGATATGTCAAACCTCCTTGAACAGGAACTAAAGAACTCCGCAGAGGTAGAGACAAATGAGGAGGCAGTTGAGAACAGACAGACAAAAACGACAATCAGTAGCAGTTCAAGACGTCCGACAATAGTTATAGTAGAGGATGACGATGAAATACGCACATATCTCATCGCAGAACTTGAATCTACATATCGTATCCTCAGTTTCAACAATGGTGCGGATGCTTTGCCTAATATCCTTCGCGAGATTCCAGCACTCGTCATCTCTGATGTCATGATGCCTCAGATGGACGGCAATACTCTCTGTGCAAGAATCAAGACAAACGTAAATACCAACCACGTTCCTGTGATATTGCTGACGGCAAAGACACGTGATGAAGACCGTCTGGAGAGCCTTGAGACAGGTGCTGACCTCTACTTTACCAAGCCTTTCAATATGGATATCCTTCGTCGAAGCATTGCCAACCTCATTTCTTCACGCCGACTCATGGAGAACAAGTTCACTGGCAAGGAAGACCATAGCGAGCATATCGACGATATCGAGATTGAAAGTGCTGACGAGAAGCTTCTCAACCGTATTCTTGCCGTTGTGAATGCTAACCTCAGTAATAGCGACCTGAACATAGATATGATATGTACGGAAGTAGGTATCAGTCGTGTGCACCTGCATCGTAAGATGAAGGAACTCACTAACCAGACACCTCACGACTTCATCCGTAATCTTCGTCTCAAACAGGCTGCCCGTTTGCTTAGTCGTAAGGGACAGAATATCACCGAGGTTATGTACCGTTGTGGATTCAACAGCACTACCAGCTTCTCTACAATGTTCAAGAAGATGTATGGACTCTCACCAAGAGAGTATATGAAGGAACATGCGGAGTAACGACCTCTTTCCCGCCCTTCGGGCACCCTTTCCCCGTGAAGTGGCAAGGGGAAAGTTACAATAAATCCCTAATATGTTCGTTATATAGCTATATAATTATAGCTCCCCCCGTTAACTGCTGTACTAACTTTCCCCTTGCCCCTTCACGGGGAAAGGGTGCCCGAAGGGCAGGAAAGGGGTTATTGTTCTCTTATGAATTTATCCGACTGCAAGATAATTGAGCTTCCAAAGGAGGAAGACCCACGCGGAAGCCTTACATATATCTATGAGAATGTGCAAGTACCATTCCCTATCAAGCGTGTATTCTACATCTATGATGTACCTGCGGGTAAAGATCGTGGAGCACACGCCCATAAGGAATGCTGGCAATTCATCATAGCTGCATCTGGCGCTTTGGAGGTCTATCTGAGTGACGGAAAGGAAGAAAAGACCGTCACACTAAACAGACCATTCCAAGGACTTCTTGTCCCACCAGGTATTTGGGCACACGAACAGGAGTTTACCACAGGTGCCCTTTGTCTTGTACTTGCCAGTCATTCATACTCAGAAGACGATTATATCCGTGACTATGATAAGTATCTGCAGATATACGCAAAATAAACATTCCGAATGGGATGAATTCGTTAAGGTGTCGAAAAACGGCACCTTCCTTTTTCTGCGTGCATATATGGATTATCATTGCGACCGTTTTCACGATCACTCGCTGATGTACTATAATGAGAAAGGTAGGCTCATTGCGGTACTTCCAGCTAATGGACCCTCTAAATCCCCCTGCATAGGGGGACTTCCTTCGCACTATGGCACTCCCCCTATGCAGGGGGAGCGGGGAGAGGGTCTTATTCTTCATTCCCACCAAGGTCTTACCTATGGTGGCTTTGTCCTGTCTCCAAGTGTCCATATTTCAGAGGTTGGGAAGCTGTTTGAGCAGACAATATCCTATCTAAAAGAAAACGGTTTTGGCGAGTGGCGTTACAAGCAGATACCATATCTTTATCATCTCATACCATCACAGGAAGAAGACTATTGGCTATGGCGATATAATGCCGTAGAAGTGGCTTGTAATATGATGACTGTGATAGATTTTAATAGTATCATAAATGACGTTTCGTCATCACGCAAGCGAACATATTTCAATAAACTTAAGCGACAAGGCTATACCGTAGTAATGGATGCAGAAATAAATGATTTCTGGCCAATACTTGAGGATAACCTCATGGAGCGTTTTGGTTCGCATCCTATTCATAGCCTATCAGAAATATTATTGCTTAAGCAAAGATTTCCAGAAAATATTGTATGCTGTACAGTTAAGGATCCTAATGGAACTACCATTGCTGGTACTCTGCTTTTTTTTACTCAGCAGGTAGTTCGAACACAGTATATTTCTGCTTCTCATGAGGGTAAACGTTGTAATGCCCTCGACTATCTAATGCTCTCTCTTATTGGGCATTATCGAAATAATCCGCAATATCGCTATTTCGAGTTTGGTACAAGTATGGCAGAAGACGGAATTAATCTCAATGAAGGACTTATTCTGCAAAAGGAGAACTTTGGTGGAAGAGCTGTTGCTTGTAAGACATATTCTATCAATATTGCAGAATCTATACTATAAATGTGAATTTGATGAAATTCAAAATAAATGCATCTCCGATGCTGAACTGACAACAATTCTTCGCAAGACTCAGGCGCTACGCGGAGTTCCAATCTTAATCCAAAAATAAATTGGGCTTGCGCCCTAAGATGTTTTTAGAAAGTAAATTATAAGAAAATTAAATCAGTAAATTAATTTACTGATAAAATTTATTCCTAATTTACTTTCCAAATATATTCGCGTAAGCGAGCCTTTCTTATTGAATTAAGATTGGTAAGATTGGGACTCTGCGTAGCGCCTGAGCCTTGCGAAGAATGATTGTCAGTTAAAAGCAGTTTGCTGCTTGCTATAAAAATCGTCTAATTCACGTTAAAAATTCATTTGCATTTAGGCTCCCTTTCAAGTCTTATGTAGCTCTTATGTGGTTCTTATGCAGTTCTTATGTGAATCTTATTTAACTCTTATTTTCCTCCCATTTCTGGAAACGGACTTGGAACGGTTTTGAAACGGACTTGGAACGGAGGTATGATTATGGCATAAAAGGCTACAAGGTTTTTGAAAAATAAAGGCTTTTAGGTCTTGTAACCATTAGTTTGACGAGTTTGTTGGGAAAGGGTTTAATTTTACTTTGTAAAAACATAGTTGAGTTCGTAATGTTAATTGAACAAAAATGCAAGAATTAACCTATTTTAACTTAAAAAAAGCGATAATAATATAAAAAAAATGTATCTTTGCCCCTAAATTGCGAAATGTGTACTCTTGTGAGTCGTTTTGCATGGACGGGAATCATCCAAATCAAAGTGATATGTAGTGGTAACTGCAATGAAACTTATTTATCTTTGTAATCATAAATCATTAGTAACAAACAACTAACAAAGCAAAATATATGTCTCAAAAAATCAAAAACGTACGCTATGCGCTCGTTGCTATATTGCTGTTTGTATGTGCAGCAGTACAAGCACAAACTGTGAAAGGTGTCGTTAAGGACGCTACAGGCGAAACGGTTATCGGTGCGACTGTACAGGAACAGGGTGTCCAGAATGGTGTTGTTACTGACATCGATGGAAATTTCACAATCACTCTTAAGGGTAAGAGCCACAAGCTCAACGTGTCATTCATTGGTATGAAGGCACAGACAGTTGACGTAAAGGGACAGTCAAATGTCACAGTTGTGCTTATGGATGACAACAACACTCTTGAGGATCTTGTTGTAATTGGTTACGGTACTATGAAGAAGAAGGATCTTACAGGTCCTATTGCAACAGTCGGCAGCAAAACTCTTGAGGCTGTACCTGTTTCTTCTGTATCAGAGGCACTTACAGGTAAGTTGGCTGGCGTGCAGGTAACCACGACTGAAGGTTCACCAGATGCAGCAGTTAAGATTCGTGTTCGTGGTGGTGGTTCAATAACACAGTCTAATGAACCTCTTTTCATTGTTGATGGTTTCCCTGTAGAGAGCATAAACGATATTCCTGCTTCTGACATCGAGGACATGACCGTGTTGAAGGATGCTTCTTCATCTGCTATCTATGGTTCTCGTGGTGCTAACGGTGTAATCCTTATTACCACAAAGAGTGGTAAGGCAGGTAAGATAAATGTTTCTTACAATGCTTATTATAGCTGGAAGAATCTTGCCAAGAAGACAGAAGTTCTTGATGCTTACGACTATGTTAAGTGGCAGTATGAGCTTGCTCTTCTGAGAAATCAGGGAAATCTTGAAAAGATGACTGACTACACAGATTACTTTGGCAACTATCAGGACATGGATCTCTATAAGAACATTGAGACCAATGACTGGCAGGATATCATGTTTGGACGTACAGGTACAACATTCAATCAGAACGTAAACGTAACTGGTGGTAGTGATGATGTGAAGTTTGTGTTCAGCTATGCGCACGTGAATGATAAGGGTATCCAGATAGGTTCTTCATTTAAGCGTGATAACTTCAACTTGAAGTTGAATACAAAGCCAAGCAAGACTACAACTCTTGATCTTCAGGCTCGTTATGCAGATACTGATGTAAAAGGTGCTGGTTCTAACGATCCAACAAGTGTTTATGATTCAGATAAGCGTCTGAGATATACAATTCTTTACCCAATTTTCCCAATCAATCTCAGCACAACAGCAGGTGCAGCTGACGATGACCTTGGCAACCTCTATAACCCAGTGGTGGCTCAGAAAGATAATGACAGAAAAAAGACACGTAAGAACCTGAATCTTTCTGGCGCTTTCGGTTGGGAAATTGCTAAGAACTTGAGACTTAAGACGGAACTTGGCTATGATGAATATTCTCAGTATGAGCAGCGTTATTGGGGTACAACTGCATATTATGTAAGGAATGTACCAGCTGCAGATAATCAGGGTAAACCTGCTATTCGTAATGTTGACACAAAGCGTCACACGTTCCGTAATACAAATACTATTAACTATGATTTTAAGGGACTTTTCGGTACAAATAGTGCACATGCCCTCAATATCATGCTTGGTCATGAGTACATTATAACAAAGGAGCATGAAATAACCAATGAGGTTCATGGATTCCCTATTGACTATGATGCAGAGACAGCTTGGAAACTTACGCTTTCAGGCAAGCCTTATAGTATTAGTGATTACTACAAGGCAGATGACAAGCTACTTTCTTACTTTGGTCGTTTTAACTATAACTACAAAGATAAGTATCTTTTCAATGCTACAATGCGTGCTGATGGTTCTTCTAAATTCCTTGACGAAAACCATTGGGGATATTTCCCGTCAGCAGCTATTGCTTGGCGTATTTCTTCAGAGAATTTCATGAAGGGCGCAGAGAAATGGCTTGATGATATGAAACTTCGTTTATCTTATGGTTCAACTGGTAATAATGGTATTCCTGTTGATCAGCTTATTCAGTCATACGAAGTAAAAACTACATCATGGGTAAATGGTCTTGATCAGTTCGTTGCACCTAAGAAGACAATGGCAAACAGGACTCTTCAGTGGGAAACTACAGTTACACGTAACTTAGGTCTTGACGTTACTCTTTTCCGTAGCAAGTTGTCTCTTACTTTGGATGCTTATATTAATTCAATAAGTAACCTTCTTATGTTGTATCCAATCTCTGGTGTTGGCTATGATGATCAGTATCGTAATCAAAGCGAAACAGAGACTAAGGGCCTTGAGGCAACAGTGGTTTGGCATATAGTTAATCAGAAGGATTGGGGCCTTGATTTTAATGCAAATGTAAGTTTCGACAAGACTACGCTCAAGAAGTTTGATGGTAATGCTATGGGATGGGCTTCTGGTTGGGCTTCAACAGAGATAGGTAACGACTATAGAATAGCCTTGGATCATGAACTTGGTGAGATTATTGGTTACAAGAATCTTGGTCGCTACGAGGTTGATGATTTCGTTGGTTATAATGAGAAGACAAAAAGCTGGACTCTTAAGGATGGTGTAGTTGATGGAACACCTATTCTTGGTGATATTCGTCCTGGTACAATGAAGATTGCATCTACAACTCAGCACTGGGACGAAGCTCAGAATGCTTGGGTATGGAATTCTACTGGTGAAACTACTGATGCAAACGGAAATAAAGCTGATGGCTCTATTACAGAGGATGACAAGACAGAATTAGGTGTTGTTGCTCCTGTTGCAAGTGGCGGTTTCGGTATCAGTGCTCGTGCGTATGGTTTCGACCTTAGTGCAAACTTTAACTATAGCATTGGCAACAAGGTTTATAATGCCAACAAGATAGAGTTTACCTCAACATCTAAATATAGTTATCGTAGTATGTCATCCGAGATGGCAGACGGCAAGCGTTGGACTAACCTCAACGCTGATGGTACCCTCTGTAATGATCCTGAGCAGTTGAAAGCAATGAATGCTAATACAACTATGTGGAGCCCATTGATGAGCCGTTTCGTTCTTACAGATTGGGCTGTTGAGGATGGTTCATTCCTCCGTCTGAATACTTTGACTTTGGGTTATACTCTTCCAAAGAAGCTGACAATGAAGGCGCATATCTCAAATCTGCGTTTTTATGCAACAGCATATAATGTATTCTTATTGACTAATTATACAGGTTCAGATCCTGAGGTTGATTGTGTTCGCAAAAACACCCTAACTCCTTGTATCGACTATTCTGCTTATCCACGTAGCCGTTCATTTGTATTTGGTCTTAACTTGAACTTCTAAAAGCATTGTAAAATGAAAAAATATATAAAACTGTCTATATTCTCACTTGCTGTTGCAGGTCTTGTAACGTCATGTGATATGGATGCGCCTTCAATCTCTACTCTTGATGAGAGTACTGTATATAGCGTCTATGGTCTGGCTGAGCAGGAGATAATGTCAATCAATGTATCTTTTGGCGAAACCAACTCATATCGTGGGCGTTATCTTCCTTACTATGGTGTAAACTCTGACGTTGAAACTACATCTGGCACTTATCCAAGTCTGTCAAAGAAAAATGACGATAAGATGAGTCTTTGTAATTTCAATACATTAGATAACAATGCTCAGATGAACACCGACAACAATGCCTATGCAAAGTTCTATGAGGGTATTGAGCGTGCTAACCTTGCTATTGTGGGCATTCGTAAATATGGTGACATTGAGAATAAGCCAGATATGGCTCATCTTCTTGGCGAGGCTCTTACCATGCGTGCCGTAATATATAACGACCTTATCAAGGGATGGGGAGATGTACCTGCTCGTTTCTTTCCAATTACTCTTGATGATATGTACCTTCCACGTACTAACAAGGATGATATTTATCTTCAGCTTCTCTATGATCTTGAAGAGGCAGAGAAGTATTGCTACTGGCCAAACGAGAGCCGTATCACTACGACAGCCGAGCGTGTAAACAAAAGTTTTGTAAAGGGACTTCGTGCACGTCTTGCTCTCTATGCTTGTGGTTATGCTCTTCGTAAGGATGGTTATCGTCGTAGCAACAACCCTGAGCTTTCTCAGGACAAGATGATGGCAATCGTAAAGCAGGAATGTCTTGATGTTATTAATTCTGGCAAGAATTCTCTTGGTGAGTTTGAAGATAACTTCAAGAATCTTTGTAAGGATGGTTCTGATGGTACAGCATCTCCAGCATCCAACCTTGAAAGCCTTTGGGAAATCCCATTCTCTGCAGGTCGTGGTCGTGTGCTCTACACATGGGGTGTAAAGCATCAGGCTAAGGATCAATATACACAGCAGGCACAAGGTGGTGTAAATGGTCCAATGCCATACCTTTTCTATGATTATAGCAAGAATGATAAGCGTCGTGATATTACTTGTGTTCCTTACCAGTGGAGTAAGACACTCGTTGATGGTAAAGCTCCTCAGGAACTTCGTAAGATTACGCAGTGGTGCTTTGGTAAGCTACGTTATGAGTGGATGGATCGTATCGTGACATCTACAAATGATGACGGTATTAACTGGCAGTACATGCGTCTTGCCGATGTATATCTCATGGCAGCAGAGGCAATCAACTATCTTGATGGTCCTGTAGCAGCATGGCCTTACATGGAGCCTGTACTTGCACGTGTACTTCCTGCAAATGAGGTTTCTGACCTTAAGGCAAAATATACTGCGAGCAAGGAGGCATTCCAGAAAGGTATCGTAGATCAGCGTGGACTTGAGTTCGCAGGTGAGGCTCTCCGTCGTGCAGATCTCGTTCGCTGGGGTATCATTGACGAGAAAATGGAAGAGGCTAAGACTAAGCTGCAGCAGCTTGCATTCCGTGAAGGCCCATACGCTGGATATCCAGAGAAACTTTATGTAAAGACATACGATGAAAAGACTGATAAGGAACTCATTTCAGAATATGACATGTATGTTGGTGATGGCAAGTCTGGTGAGGCTATCGTAATCTATGGTCTTGAAAAAGGTCAGAGCGATGAGATTGGATCAAGTCTTAAGGAAGATGGCTTTACCACTAAGAGCTGGTTCATCAATGATGGTGCAGAGGTAATCGATTCTGATTACTGGGATGGTCTCTTTATCAAGAAGCCAAGCCTTAACTATCTCTGGCCTATCTGGAAGACATTTGTTGACAAGAGCAATGGTATGCTCAACAATGAAGGAAACTACGGTCAGTTGTAATGAATAAAGACAAAGGTCTAAGGTCAAAAGCTTTCAGACCTTAGTCCTTTGTCCTTAGACCTTATAACCTACAACCTCAAAAACTACGAAGTGGAGCTTGCGAAACTTCAATGAAATAAAACCTAAAACCTAAAAATTCCTTATATGAAAAAATCTATTATCTATAGCTGTATGATCGGATTGGGTGTGCTTTCTGTCGCATCATGTAGCGATCCGATGGATGAAATCACAGAAATTATCTATGACAGAGAATTTTCACCAATTGGTCTTGAGGTGAATAATGTTAAGGAAACTTCTGCGTTACTCAAGTGGAAATCTTCTGCAAGTGTTTCCGACTATTCAGTGGAGGTATATGCAGATGATAGTCTTACATTTGCTTCTTCTCCATCACTTAAAAAGGATATTACAGACTCTGAGCTTCAGCTTGTGGGACTTACCTACGATACCCGTTATAGTGTAAAGGTTATTGCCAATGACAAGAGCAATTCAAGTCGTAATTCAAAGGCTTCAACACTTTTCTTCCGTACATCTGCACAACAGATATTCAATGTGATCGAGGAAGATAACATTGCAGATAGAAGCGTTGTTGTTTCATGGGCAGAAGGTGAAACTGATGTTACAGAACTTCGTGCTTTCGATCAGTCAGGTGCACTTGTTACTACCCACGTTATTACCGATGCAGAGAAGAAATCAAGCACGGCAAAGGTTGAAGGATTAAATCCTGAGACAAGATACACGCTCAAGCTCTATTATATTGTAAAAGAAGTATTGAAAGAGCGTGGAAGTAAGGCATTTACAACTATTGCAGATCTTGATGGTGCTACTCTTGTACGTCCATCAGACGATCTTGCTGATTTCATATCCAACGCAAAGGATGGTGATGTATTTGCCCTTACAGGTGGTACATTCGTAGTAAAGGCCGAGAGTAGTAGTGCAACTGCTGGTGTACTTTCAGTTAGCAAGAACATAACAATCAAGGGTATATACCCAACACGTATTCCAACCATCAATGGTCGCTTCGAGATTAATGATGGTGCCTCACTGACAATTAACCAAATAAACATGGATGGTACTGGCACAACAGGAGACCAGTGCTTTAACTTCAAGGGAACGAAGGTAGGTGGCGTTTCTGTTGACAATTCAGAAATAAAGAACTACAGAAAGGGCGTTTACTATGTTAATGTTGTAGCAAAGGTTCCTTACATCAAGCTTAATAACTGTTTGATTCACGATATTACCTGTGAGGGTGGTGATATGTTCGACTGTCGTTCTGGATGTATCGATGATCTGTCAATCACTAACTCTACCATCTATAATAGCTGTGCAGAGCGTGACTTTGTTCGCTTCGACGATGCTACCGATGCATTTGCAGGTGCAACTCCAAAGATAACCATAGATCATTGCACTATCAATGCTGCGGCAAACAAGAGTGGCAAGCGTCTGCTGTATGTTCGTTTCGTTGGTACGACAATCAACTGGACAAATAATATTGTGACTAACACAACAGCTGTTTGGAGCAACCAGTCAAAGACAAGTGTTCCAACATTCGGCAATAACAATGTATATAGCGGTTGTGCTAAGCTCAATGTTCTTGATGGTGTTGATGCTGGCAAGAGCAACCTCTTTGTTGATGAGAAGGCAATAGAGCTTGATCCTCAATATACGGATGCTGCAAATGGTGATTTCAAGATAAAGAACGAGAGCGTTAGCAAACTCAAGGCTGGCGACCCACGTTGGTATTAATAATCAGTAAATCAGTATATTTCAGGGAGTGTGACGTTGGTTGCGCTCCCTGTTTTATAAAAAAACTTAAAAATAAAATTTTTGTAAAGTTGGATTTGCGATTTATAGAATTATGTTGTAACTTTGCACGAAATATAGAATCATAAGTTACCTAACTTTAAATTATTTGATATGAAAAAAATCTTTACTCTTTTTGTAACTGCTCTTATGGCAGTTAGTGTTAACGCCCAGACTGAGCCTGCTATCTATCAGATGGACAATAAGGCTGAGACTTACATCGTAGATAGTAACGGTGAGGCAACAACCTACAAAATGGATGATAATCCAGATTGTTATTCTGTGAATTATACTGTTGGAAACGGTGAGAAAATGCAGATAAAGCTTGCAGCAAATGAAGATATATTCTTTGAGTATAGTAACTCAGAAACAAAGAATAATGTTTTTAAGACTGGGGCTAATTTTGCTCAGTTCGACTCTAAGAACTTCGTTATCAATGTGCCTCTTCAAAAAGATGATGTCCTCTATGTAGAATTTGCAGCGAAAGCGGATGGTATAGTGGATGGTGTAGAAACTCCGAAAAAGTTCTCAAAGTTCTCTATTTATGGTGAAGAGCCATGCATTACGTATTATGATGATGACGCTAGTACAGAAGTTGTAAGTAAAGGTAAGACTGATTACCAAATTATGAAGGTTGTTGCAACAAAGGGTGGTACAGCTAAGATTAAGGAAACTAATAATGGCTGTCGTCTCTATGCTATCGCAATCAATTATGAATTAGAAACTACAGGCATCAAGGAAGTTGCTTCTTCTGCAGCTAAGGCAGACAAGGTTCGCAAGGTTATTGTAAACGGTCGCCTTGTTATCGAGACTGCTAATGGCACATTTTCTGCAACTGGTGCACGCATCAAGTAAATGACATTTGGCATTACCCTTTTGTCTTTTGCGTTTTGACATACAACAGGTTAGTATCATTCGCATACTAACCTGTTTTTTCTTTCTGCATTCTTCGCAATCTAAGACACGGCACAGAATCCTCTTTGTTCTTCAATCTTTCACTTTAACTCTTCTTTTTACAATTTTCTTGTTAATTTCTTTGCAATCTCGAAAAATATGTGTAAATTTGCCCAAAATAATTAAATGAAAACCTTAAATATATGAAAAGAATAACTACACTACTATCTTTATGTACTCTGGCTTTTGCTACAGCCTTTGCACAGTTCTCTTCTGCTCCTGCTTTTCCTGGTGCTGAAGGCTATGGTCGTTTTACGACAGGTGGACGTGGTGGCGCAGTATATCATGTGACATCACTCGAAGACTATTCAGACGATAATAATCCTATTGAAGGTTCTCTCCGCTATTTCATCTCAAAGAAGAGTGGTGCACGTACTATTGTCTTCGATGTGGCAGGAACCATCGAACTCAAGCGTGATCTCAAGATTAACAAGGGTGATATCTCAATTCTCGGACAGACAGCTCCGGGACAAGGTATCTGTTTGAAAGGACATAATCTTACTATCAATTCTAGTAATGTTATCGTGCGTTTCATACGTTGCCGTCTGGGTAGTACTGGCGGTGATGCTGATGCTGTATCTGCTGCACATCATGATGATGCTATACAGAAGAATATCATTATTGACCACTGCTCTATGTCATGGAGTACCGATGAGGTAGGCTCATTCTATGGTAATGAGAACTTCACATTACAGTGGTGCATACTTTCTGAGAGTCTAAAGACTAACCAATATAAGGAAGGTACACACGGTTTTGCTGGTATCTGGGGTGGTAAGAATGCGAGTTTCCACCATAATCTCCTTGCACACAACGATTCTCGTATGATTCGTTTTGACCACGGCTATGTATCATCGCTCACAGGTCCTGTTGATTATGTTAATAACGTAATCTACAACTGGGGTAGCAATTCTGCCTATGGTGGTGAGACTGATGCTGGTGCAGAGGCAAAGACCTTCAATATTATCAACAACTATTATAAGCCGGGACCAAGCACAAAGTATTCTGTTAGAAAGCGTATTCTTAACCCTACTACAGCATGTTCTAACTGTTCTGGTACAGATGTTCCTGGCAAGTTCTATATCACAGGTAATGTGATGGAGGGTGCAACTGATGTTACCAATGATAACACTTGTTCAACAGCTATCACAATGGATAGTAAGTCGCCAATTACTTATGAAGATTGGAAGAAGAACTGTGTTTCTGCAACCAAGTTCGTGTCTTCCGATAATGCTTTTCAGTATAATCTTATTTCTCAACATAAGGCTAATGATGCCTTTGATAAGGTTCTTGAATTTGCAGGAGCATCACTTTTGCGCGATAATGTAGATGAGCGTGTAGCCAAGGATGCAAAGAATCGTACAGGTGCTATCATGGAAGATGATAAGAGTGCACTTCTTGTTTGGCCAGAACTTACGGGTGATAAGATAGTGGATACTGACCGTGACGGTATGCCAGACGACTTTGAGCTGAAATATGGTCTGGATCCTCAGCGTGCTAATGCCAACGACTATGAGCTTGACGGAAAGAAATACTACACCAACCTTGAGGTGTATGCAAATTCTCTTGTTGAGCATATCGTAAAGGCAGAACGTGAGAATGCAGAGGAGACCTTCGAGGAGTATTATCCAACAATTGGTGTACTGGCTTCACAGGTTTATTTCTTCACCGAGGCTGGCAATGCTATTCAGTATCTTGACGGTGCAAAGGTTCAGATTACTGGTAATGATGCAAAGGCATACGGTGCTGCAAGTGAAATTGTATATAATGGCATCACCTATAAGGGAATCAAGCTTTCTAATGGTGCACAGAATACATTCTATGCTCCAGAAGGCAAGACTATCAGTAGCGTGAAGATTATCAGCTACAAGCATGGTTCTGGCGATCGTGTATGCTTCTGGTATGAGGTCAATGGTCAGGAGTATGGTACAATGGAGGTTGATGCTGACAATAAGACAACCTTCAAGCCTAACGATGGTGTTGCTACTATCACAGAGGTTGATGATAGGAACAAGAAGCTATGTAATACACCAAATATTCAGGAGTTCAGCATTGGTGATAAATCAAGCTTTACGTTCACTAATGGTGGTGAGCAGTTAGGCTTTATCCTTGACGTTACTTACAGTGGAGCTGCTGAAACTGGTATTAACGACTTCGAGACTCCTGTTGTAACCCGCACTCAGAAGGCTCGTAAGTACTTCGTGAATGGTCGTCTTGTCATAGAAACTGCTAACGGAACATTCACCGTTGCAGGAGCACGCGTTAAATAGACCCCCTAAATCCCCCTGCATAGGGGGACTTCTTATCGCGGACAGGCTCTTCCCCTATGCAGGGGAAGCGGGGAAAGGGTCTATCCAACCCCCTACAACAAAGAAGAAATTGCACATTTTATATACGAATGTGTAATTTCTTCTTTTTTTATGTCATTAATTCGCAAAAAATATGTAACTTTGCACCCGTAAATAGGGGATAGCTGTTGGGTGGTAGGTTTTGGCGGTTTGTATATTCACGAAAGTACTATACGCCAACACCTAACACCTATCACCCAACACCTTGAAATGAAAGTATAACAAAAATAAAATAATCTTTTAATGTACACAACAATTACTGCTGCAGAGGCTGCAGCACTCATCAAGAATGGTGATTCACTCGGTCTTAGCGGATTCACACCTGCTGGTGCGCCTAAGGCTGTTACACGTGAACTTGCAAAGATTGCAGAGGCAGAACATGCCAAGGGTAACGAGTTTCAGATTAATCTCTTCACTGGTGCAAGTACTGGCCAGTCAACTGATGGTGTCCTCTCTGAGGCTAACGCTATCAAGTTCCGTGCGCCTTACACCACAAACCCTTCATTCCGTAAGACTGTAAATCAGAACCTGATTGCATACAACGACCTCCACCTCTCTCACATGGCTCAGGATCTTCGCTATGGCTTCTATGGCAAGCTCCAGTGGGCTATCCTTGAGGTTTCAAAGATTGAGGAAGTTGGTGAAAACTATCATGTTTCCCTTACAGCTGCAGGTGGTATCTCTCCTACAGTAGCACGTATTGCTGATAAGGTAATCCTTGAGCTAAACTCTTTCCATAGCGATAAGACAGGTCTTATTCAGGACGTATATGAGCCTCTTGATGCTCCTTTCCGTCTGCCTATCCCAATCACTAAGCCAAGTGACCGTATCGGTAAGCCATACGTTGAGATTCCAAAGTCAAAGGTAGTAGGTGTTGTTGAGTGCAATATCCCTGATGAGGCTCGTGGTTTCAAGGGTTCTGATCCTATCACAGACCAGATTGGTGCTAACGTGGCTCAGTTCCTTCTCAACGATATGAAGCGTGGCATTATCCCATCTTCATTCCTTCCACTCCAGAGTGGTGTAGGTACAACGGCTAACGCTATCCTCGGTGCTCTCTCTAAGGATGAGAATATTCCAGATTTCAACATCTATACAGAGGTTCTTCAGGATGCTATCGTTGATATGATGCTTACTGGTCGTGTTAAGGATGCTTCAACCTGTTCTCTCACAGTTAGCAACGACTGCCTGATGCAGATCTATGATAATATTGATATGCTTAAGGATCGTCTTACACTCCGTCAGTCAGAGATCAGTAACGCTCCTGAGGTTATCCGTCGTCTTGGTGTCATCGCTATCAATACAGCTATCGAGGTTGATATCTATGGTAACGCTAACTCTACCCATATCTCTGGTACAAAGATGATGAACGGTATTGGTGGTTCAGGCGACTTCGAGCGTAACGCTTATATCTCAATCTTCACCTGCTCTTCTGTTGCCAAGGATGGTATCATCTCTTCTATCGTACCATTCGTTAGCCATCAGGATCACTCAGAGCACGATGTAAACGTAATCGTGACAGAGCAGGGTGTTGCAGACCTTCGTGGTAAGAGTCCATTAGAGCGTGCTCAGCTCATCATCGAGAACTGTGCACATCCTGACTATAAGCCACTTCTCCGCGACTATCTCAAGCTCGCTACTGGTGGTCATACTCATCACAACCTGCCTTGTGCATTCGCATTCCACGACACTCTCCGTCGCAAGGGCGATATGCGTCTCACAGACTTCGCAGAGTATGTAAAGGATTAATTCCCATAAGACAAATAATGATATTATCGAGAATAGGTGTGCATGATTTGCACACCTATTTCTTTTTCCCTCTTTTTCCGCCCTTCCTCCTAAGATACTCCATCGTTACTCCATCGTTACTCCATATCAAGTCCATCGTTTCGATGGAGTAACGATGGAGTAACGATGGAGAAGCGATGGAGAAACATCGGAGTTTCAGATGTGCTAAATATTAGTATCTTGCGATATTTGCCGTATGTTTTCACAAATTCGTTCAATTTGTTTGGAGGTTTCAGGAAAAAACAGTATCTTTGCACCCGTAAATAGGTGATGGTTATTGGGTGATAGGTGTTGGCCTATACACTATTCCCCAACACCTATCACCCGACACCTTGAAAGAAGCACTTATAAAAGCATCCTACACCTATTATCTACCCTGATATAAGCCATACAATGAACGATGAACTATCTGCACTTCAACAGATTCTTGACGACTCTGACCAGATGATCATGGTGTGTGACATGGAGACATGTGACATGCTTTATGCCAATACGCGTTTGCTCAAGGCTTCTGCCCATGCGGGTGAGCCATACCTTGGGCGAAAGTGCCATAAATATGTTATGGAGAGCGATGAGATCTGCTCTTACTGTCCGCTTCGCAACAAGAAGGGCAACCTTGAGGTTGTGAAGAATGTGGAGGATTTCACAGGTGTATATTCCATAAAGACCAAGATTATTGACTGGAATGGCAGGAAGGCATTTGTAGAGTATGCTTCTGACATTACGGAGATGCACCTTCTGGAGAGGAGATACAAGAGAGAGGTTGATGCTATTATCAGTTCTATTAACATGGCAAAGGGAATATGTCATGTTGACTTGCACGATAGGAAACTGCTCAGTTTCAGTCGTGAGAAGGGAATTTTGTCTGATATTGACTTCACTTCTGTTGATCAGGTTTTGCGAGCTGTTGAGAAAGAGCTTCAGACTAAGGAGGTAAAAGAGGAGTTTCGTCGCGTGTTTTCATACGAGAATGTATTGGAGACATACACCAATGGCGAAATGTCGCTTTCGTTTGACACGGAGGTAAGGCGTTCGAATGGTGACATTGTGCCTGTGCGTTTTGTTGGCAGACTTGTCAATAACCCTACAAACAACCATCTGGAGTGTATCGCCTTTAACTACGACATTACCGAGGAGGTAGAGCTGAAGCGTGAGATGGAAATTACCAACAAGCTCAATAATGCGCTTGCGTGCGAGTATTCAACTGTCTTTTCCGTTGATCTTCAGACAGGCATTATGCGTATTCATAAGATGGATGATAGTCAGAATGCGCAAAAGCTTCATTTGCCAGAGGTCGTTTATTTTGAAGAATTCTTTGGTGGGTATATAGGTAATTTCGTGGAAGAAGAATATCGTGAGGAGTTTTATAGGATAGCTAATCTCGATTATCTTCGTCGTCGTGCGTGCTGTGGTGATTTCAATATATCAATTCGTTTCAAGACGAAGCCTAACATAGCCGGTCAGGAGAACTTCGAGGCTGTGGTTATGCCTGTGGATATCAAAGACCATAATAACATCGTTGTGGGCTGTAAGTGTATTGACAAGCTTATTGCGCGTGAGGAGCATGATAAGAAGATACTCATGGAATCTCGTCAGCAGGCAGAGGCAGCAAACAAGGCAAAGACTGCATTCCTCTTCAATATGAGCCATGATATCCGCACGCCTATGAACGCTATTATGGGCTTTACCAGTTTGCTCTCCAAGTATCAGGATGATGCCAAGCGTCGCATCGACTATATTCATAAGATAGAGGCATCAAGTCGTGTGCTGCTCTCAATCATCAACAATGTGCTTGAGATGGCACGTATTGAGAAAGGTACAATATCTCTTGATGAGGGCGTATGGAATGTAAAGATGTTCAACGACTCCCTCTTTGCCCTCTTTGAGGATATGATGAGCCAGAAGGGACTCACATTCTCGCATACCGTCGATGTGCAGCACGACAATGTGTATTGCGATCCTACCAAGTTACGAGAGATATTCCTTAACATCGTCTCAAACTCATACAAATACACTCCAGAGGGCGGAACCATCAATATGCTCACCACTGAGATACCATCGCCACGTGAAGGCTATGCCCTTATCCGTACTATCATAACTGACACTGGTATTGGCATGAGTAGCGACTACTTGCCACATCTTTTCGAGGAGTTCTCACGCGAACATAACACTACTCAGGTGGGTGTGGAAGGCACAGGACTTGGAATGCCTATCGTTAAGCGACTTGTAGAGATCATGAACGGCACAATAGAGGTGGAGTCGGAGATAGGTGTGGGTACTAAGGTTACTATCACACTTCCTCATCGCATAGCCAATGGTAGTGCCATGATGTCGCACAATGGGTTAGAGGTAGATCCGTCTATGTTCCGTGGTAAGCGTATATTGCTTGTTGAGGACAATGAACTGAATGCGGAGATAGCTATGGAGATACTGAAGGAGATGGGGCTCCTTGTAGATTATGTTGCCAACGGACAGCAATGTCTCTACAAGGTAGAAGCCGCTGCGCCTCACTATTATGACCTTATCCTGATGGATATCCAGATGCCTGTTATGAACGGCTATGAGGCAACGCAGGCTATCCGAGCTATGAACGATAGTGAGAAGGCGGGTATTCCAATACTTGCCATGACCGCAAATGCCTTTGCCGAAGACCGTCTGCAGGCATATCGTTGTGGTATGAATGCTCACATCTCAAAGCCTATCGACGTGGTGGAGCTAACAAAGGCATTAGCAAGCAATCTCTAGTACTTTTCTGTTCAGATATTTGCAAAATCCAAGATTTATTTCTATATTTGCACCTGTTTTTATATCCTAAACTATTATTTATTTCTTCAAGACGATGAACAGAAAATGTACATTACAAATGCTTGGTTTTGCACTTGCATTAGGTAGTTGCATAGGCAACAGCAATACTGCTACTATTAACGAGACGGACAGTACAGAGATTACTTCCGGTGATTCTGTTGTGCTTTCTACCAATGGGCACATCAAAGTTGTGCCAGAGAAACCGAGCTATTCACTTAATTCGCTGAAAAATGTGGTTGTGCCTGCGAACTTCAAAGTCTCTGATTTCGACTGGGACAAACACACCCTATCCATGACTGTTTATTATGAGGATATATATGATGCGAAAGCCGTGAATAAGATGCGTGCTGGCGATACTATAGTGTTCGATGATAGGACGATTGTAGTTGAAAAAATTGAGTGGCAAGATAGTCTTATGATTATAAATGATGGGCCAACGGGTAAAACGTGTTATACGAGGGAAGAGGAGTTAAAGGAAAAACGTAGGCAAGATAGTATTCGTGCCAATGGTGGACAAATTATTTATGGTGCTCTCCTTGAACGGAAATCCAAGGGAATATATCGTTCTGTAGCTGATCCTACTCCTCATTCCATATATCATAAGATGGGTAAGGTAACGTTACCTTTGAGCAAGGATTTTGTTTTCATCTGTAGTAAGGTAGATCCAAACGAGCCTTACGATACTATTCGTGTTGATCAGCAGCAATACATAGAGAACATGAGAGATAGAACGTTTATTCCTATCGATACTCATGTAAAGATAGAAAATGGAGTTATCACTAACATCACTCGCTACTGGATTCCGTAGTAGGGAGGGGGACGCTCTTAGCAAGTCCCTTACAATTCCTATGCAAATCCCTACCAAATCCCATTTTTCGCCCATTACAGGGAACGGATCAGTAACGGTTTTGTAACGGATTTATAACGGAGGTAGAGTATAGGCTTAATTTGACATTAAAATTTCAATTATTTCAATAATTTCAATTAAATTTGGGCATACCCTATTATGTAGATACATCCTCAAATCTGATTTGTAATCAGAATATGTGCGTCTATTTTTAATTGAAATTATTGAAATAATTGAAATCTTAGAGGGTTTTAGGGTATTTATTTCTATAATCCTCTCTCTGCCCAGTCTCCTCTATCCAACTGCCTATACCCGATAGCCTCGGCTATGTGTGGCATTTGGATATGCTCAGAGCCTTCTATGTCGGCGATGGTTCTTGCAACTTTCAGAATGCGTGAGTATGCTCTTGCTGATAGATGCAAACGCTCCATAGCGTTGTGGAGGAGGGTGGTGGTTTGCTCGTCAATAGCGCAATACTTGTTCAGCATACGGTCGGTCATCTGTGCGTTGCAATGAATGGATTTCTCGTCCTTGAAACGCTCTGTTTGAATCTGACGGGCAGCGATTACACGCTTGCGAATCTCTGATGAAGGTTCGCCCTTGGCTGTCTTTGATAGTTCAGAGAATGGTACGGCTACAATATCTATCTGAATATCAATACGATCAAGCAAAGGACCAGAAATCTTATTCATATACCTTTGTATCTGATTGGGAGTACATACGCAATGGTGCGTGGGATCGCCATAGTAACCGCATGGACATGGGTTGGCACTTGCAACAAACATGAAAGAACATGGATATTCTATGGTGTATTTTGCGCGTGAGATAGTGATGCTACGGTCTTCGAGTGGCTGTCGCAACACTTCAAGCGTGTTTTTGTTGAACTCTGGCAACTCGTCGCAGAATAAAACCCCATTATGAGCGAGGGAAATCTCACCAGGCATAGCCTTAGAACCACCACCGACAAGAGCTACTTGCGATATGGTGTGGTGAGGACTTCTGAAAGGCCGTTGAGAGATAAGCGCAGAATCCTTGTTGCTGACATTGCCCAATTTGCCTGCAATGCTATGAATCTGAGTAGTTTCCAAACTCTCGGAAAGGGATAAAGGAGGGAGAATGCTTGGCAGACGCTTTGCCATCATAGACTTTCCTGAGCCTGGAGGACCTATCATAATTATGTTATGACCACCAGCGGCAGCCACTTCCATAGCACGTTTCACGGAATCCTGTCCCTTGACATCTGCAAAATCAAGGTCGCTGCTATTTGCCTGTTGCTCGTAGAACACCTTTCGTGTGTCATATTCAAGAGGTTGGGCATCACTCTGTCCTGAAAGGAAATGCACCACATCAGTAAGCGTGTCCATGCCATAGATCTCAAGATTATTCACCACAGCAGCCTCTCGTGCGTTGGCACGAGGAAGTATCATGCCTTTATACCCCTCCTTTCTTGCTTTGATAGCAATAGGAAGAGCACCACGAATAGGTTGTAGCGAACCGTCAAGGGCAAGTTCTCCTATGAGGAGGTACTTATCCAATAAATCCTTTGGCATATCCTCATTGGCTGCAAGAATGCCGATGGCTATGGGAAGGTCGAATGAAGTGCCTTCTTTTCGCAGATCGGCAGGAGCAAGATTGATCGTGATACCCTTGTTTGGGAACTTATATCCACAATACAGATAGGCAGTCCTTATTCTGCTCTGACTCTCTCGCACAGCCTCGTCGCCCAAGCCTGAGAGGTACAGGCATTGTCCCATTTCCACGCTCACCTCTACCGTAACCGTGGTAACATCCAGACCGTTTATAGTAGCACAGTATGTTTTTACAAGCATAATATTCAGGCTTTAATTGAATAGGTTGTGTAAATTCCTATTTCCGCTTTTAATTATTTTCGCAATTTTTCTGCAAAGATATAAAAAAATATCAACAACTTGCATTTATGAAAAAAAAATTGTGTAATTTTGCTCTCACAAATTGAAAACGGGCACCGCTCTGCGAGCGACAAGCCCTATTTGTATCGAGCGAAGAAGCTCTCGGATAATGAAAAAGGTAAGTATTAAGATAGGTATATTAGTTGCCATTGTGCTCGGCATCGTTATTGGTGTTGCTCTTTGGCAGTCGCGCTCTATATCTCCCGAAGAAATGGCAATGAGTAATGCGAAGGTGGAGCGTGAAGATTGTTTTCTCTTGATGTCGGGAAATGATACGCTGATGTCATTCCGCGATATTCAGGGTGATACCCTCTTTATCGGAGGGGGTAAATTAAAAAGTGGAAAGGGTAATTTGCAACCTTCCACCTATACTTATTCAGTATCAGGCCAGTGGGTTAACTGGTTGCCTGTAATTCCTTCGTGCAAGGGTAGGCTGATGGTGCTGAAGGCTGACACAACCAAGCTGTGCAAGGCAAGTAGTGAGCAGTTGCATGGTATAATTGCTCGTCAGAAAGAAGCGGTAAAGGCTCTTCTTGTCAATATCGAGGAACAGGAAGAACATGCCGACTACTATATCCGCACTCATAACGTGACGGAGGACGGCTTTGACGTGGTGACTCGTGCAAGTGAGTATATGCACCACTCTAAGGATTCGCTTGATGCTGTGGCTAAGGCTCTTGCCAATATCAAGAAAGATGCAAAGCTGCGACTGGAACAGAGTTCACGCTATTTTGTGTGGGTGAATGAATCGGAGAATCCAAAAGCCAAACCTGTTCGTGTGGAGTGCGATATGGTGAAGGAGAAGAATGGTATGGTGGTTATCCGTACAAAGGATAGTCAGAAGCCATACAATCTCTCTACTCGCCTGAATACGTTCAGTACCGATGTGATAAAGCAGTATCTTGCCAAGTGTAAGGCTCCAAAGATGATATTGCCAAGTCATGTGAGGATTGACTCTGTTGGAACTTATATCGGTAGTGTTGATTCTGCTGGTTGCTATCATGGTTATGGAAAGCTCTATAAAAATGATGGTGGCTACTACGAGGGTAACTGGCTTCATGGCTTACGCTCAGGCTTTGGTCTGGCACTCACGCCTGGTATGCGAATGCGTATAGGTGAATGGAAGGACGGCAGTTATCTCGGTGAGCTTATCACCTATACCGAAGAGCGTATCTATGGTATTGACATTTCACGTTATCAGCACGAGAAAGTGGTGAAGGTGAAGCGTTGGGTGCGTAACCGTAAGGGAAAGAAGGTGTTGCGCATAGTGAACAAGGTTCAGAGGTTCGGCATCAACTGGAACGACTTGAAGATAACACACCTCGGCAATATCAGCAAGAAGACGATATCTGGTGATGTGAACTATAAGATCTCGTTCATCTATATCAAATCTACTGAGGGCAAGAGTGTGAAGAACAATTACTATTATGCCGACTACAGGGCTGCTCGTTCTCGTGGCTATAAGGTGGGTTCTTATCACTTCTTCTCAACCAAGACTCCAGGAGCAGAACAGGCAATGTTCTTCCTCAAGAACTCTCGCTATCAGTATGGTGACTTCCCTCCTGTGCTTGACGTTGAGCCAACAGCGAAGCAGATAAAGATGATGGGTGGTACTAAGGTGTTGTTCGCACATATTCGTAAGTGGCTGAATATGGTTGAGCAGGCACATGGTGTTAAGCCTATCCTTTACGTCAGTCAGACGTTTGTGAACAAATATCTTCCAGCGGCACCTGACTTGATGAAGAATTACAACGTGTGGATAGCCCGCTATGGCATGTATCGTCCAAATGTGAACCTTGTCTATTGGCAGTTGTGTCCAGATGGTCGTGTCAAGGGTATCAACACAGAGGTGGATATCAATGTGTTCAACGGCTTCCAGACGGAGTGGGAGAGGTTTTGTAAGAACTAAAGCCCCTCACCTGCCCTTTGGGCATCCTCTCCCCAAGGGGTGAGGAGGAAGTTTGTAGAAATCCTTCAAAGGGTGGATTTTAAACGATAAAGTGTAATTTACCCCTCGCCCCTTGGGGAGAGGATGCCCAAAGGGCAGGTGAGGGGCCGTTTTTATTTATTATGCAAGAAACAAGACAAGCTCGTATATGCCGTATGCTCCAGAAGGAGCTGGCTGAAATATTCCAGGCACAGACACGTATGATGCCGGGTGTACTGGTAAGTGTTACTCGTGTTCGTATATCTCCTGATCTCAGTATATGCACAGCGAACCTTAGTGTGTTCCCTTCTGAGCGTGGTGAGGAGATTATCAAGAACATTCAGGCGAATGAGAAGAAGATACGCTATGAACTCGGTACTCGTGTCCGTAATCAGTTGCGTATCATTCCAGAACTTCGCTTCTTCATCGATGACTCTTTGGATTATCTGGAGAAGATTGATGAGTTGCTGAAGAAGTAGCCCCTCACCTGCCCTTTGGGCATCCTCTCCCCAGGGGGCGAGGAGGAAGTTAGTGTTATTAATCACGCCTTTTAAACGTACAATGGTAATTTTTCCCTCGCCCCTTGGGGAGAGGGTGTCCGTAGGACGGGTGAGGGGCTGTTGTTTTTCCTATGTCTTTCCCATTCTATATCTCTCGCAGGTATCTCTTCTCAAAGAAGAGTACCAACGTAATCAACCTGATATCGTTTATATCCGTTGTGGGCGTTGCAGTAGCTACAATGGCGCTTGTCGTTGTGCTCAGTGTCTTCAATGGCTTTCACGATATGGTGGCAGGCTTCTTTACTCAGTTTGATCCGCAGATTGAGGTGGTGCCTGCTATGGGTAAGTATGCCCCTGCCGATGCTCCCGAACTGACAAAGATGCGCCAGTTCCCAGAGGTTGAAGTTGCAACGGAATGCGTGGAGGATCAGGCTCTCACTATCTTTCACGATCAGCAGTCGATGGTGATGATAAAGGGTGTGGATGATAATTTCAACAAACTGGTTAACATCCAGAATATCCTTTATGGTGATGGTGCCTATGAATTGCATGTGGCTGATCTGCAATATGGTATTATGGGTATAAGACTTGCACAGGCACTTGGTACAGGCGCTCGATGGCAAGGGTATCTTAATATCTATGCACCACGTCGTGAAGGGCAGTTGGATTTGTCAAACCCAATGGACGGTTTTGTCGTTGATTCAATTCTCTCTCCTGGTGTTGTGTTCAGCGTACAGCAGTCACGTTATGACAAGAACTATATCCTCACCTCTATACAGTTCGCCCGTAATCTCTTTGGTTGTGATGGCGAATTGACTGCTCTTGAACTAAAGTTGAAGCCTGGTGTGGATGTTGATGCCGTGCAGAAGAAGATGCAAGAGGTGGCAGGAGATAAGTTCCGTGTATTGAATCGCTATGAGCAACAGGCAGATACTTTTAATGTTATGGAGATTGAGAAGTTCATGGCATATATCTTCCTTACCTTCATACTCGTAGTGGCATGTTTTAATATCATTAGTTCTCTGTCTATGCTTATCATTGATAAGAAGAACGATGTAGAGACTCTGCGTTGTCTCGGTGCATCAGACAAGCAGATAGCAAAGATATTCATGCTTGAGGGCAGGATGATCTCTCTTATTGGAGCTATTTTAGGCGTGCTCTTCGGACTATTACTCTGTTGGTTGCAACAGGAGTATGGTATTGTGCGTCTTGGTTCTTCAAGTGGCTCATTCGTTGTTGATGCCTATCCTGTAAGCGTACATTATATTGATGTTGCTATAGTATTCCTTACTGTTATTGCAGTAGGATGGATTGCCGTTTGGTATCCTGTTAGATATATGAGTCGTAGGCTGTTGGAGAAATAGATTAAAAAATAACGTGGGTTCATTGAACTCACGTTATTTTTCTTTTTTCACTTTATATACTCCTTGAGGGAGCTTCTTTATGTCTGTACCCAGAAACATGCCGTTTATAGTGTATATTTTTGTCTTAGCCTCTGCTGATGCAGTATTAATGCTTGTAGTGCCTTTGGGATTGGAAAAGGTGAAACTGATAGTACCGTCAATGCTTTCGGTAATGTCGGTTATAGGCTTGCCCATGAATTTCCTACCATTTTTGTTGGCGTTGAAAAGTCTGGCAGATGGAATACTGGTATCTGTAAGCGATTTGTTGTTTGTTGTGCCAGGGTAGGGGTCTCCTGCAAGATCTGCATTTTGGGTGTAGGCTTTATTGTCAGCGTGGAAGATACTTAGACGCTGATGCGAAGATTCGTTGTTTACTTTGTTGCTTACCCATATTTCATGGTCGTAATCTACATGTAGGATAAGAAGTCCATGTCCTGAGTTTGTTTCATCCCATGAAGTGATTTGACGGTTTTCCAGAAGGTAGTATTCATTTTGATTAGCCTCGTTGTATATGATGTATGCTTCTGGAGTTTGGGTAATGGCTGATAGCTGATAGGTGTTAGTAGTGGTTAGTTCTACAGGTTCAAGCCATCCTGCTACCCAACGCTCGTATGATGTGTATCCGCATGGGCAACGACCATCATCGTTGTATGAGCCATAGTCCATGAGAGACCATGAAGCCATACCGAAGTTCTTGCCGCCTCCACTTGTGTCGTAGAGATCTGGTAAGCCAAGACAATGACTGAATTCGTGGCACATAGTTCCAATACCACACATAGTTGAACCTCTGAAATCATTCAGCTCGCTGCTACATGCATAGGTGTTGATCCATACGTTGTCTAAAAGAACAGGACCATCACCACCGCAATCGTCTTCTTTTGCAGATCCAAGATCCCATTCGTGCGACCAAAGAGCATTGGTTGAGGCTCCTTGTTCTTCGGAATATCCTGCATAAATGATATAAACCTGATCTACTTCTCCATTGTGATCCCAGTCATAATCGGCAAAATTGACATCCTTGTTTGCGAGTTGTACGGCTTCTGTTACAAATTCGCCAACAAGAGCATCCTCACCATCTATCATTTCACCTTTCGTGTTTTTCTTGTTCTTGCCGTAGTATGCCATTGAATGTGAAAGGTCATAAGGACCTACCACGTCAAATTCAATTTCGAACTTTCCGTATGACTGATCTCTGAAATAATCGCTCACGCTACCCCTTGCACCATTCCTGCTATATCCTTTCTCATTGGCAAGAGCATCGAAATCATCCTGTGTATAGGTGAATTTCTTGTCCGTGAAATTTGCGAGTATAACAAGTCCCTTCTTCTTGCCTATATACCCTTTGGGTGCTTCATCGTCAGAGCTACGTGTCATTGTATATATAGCCTTGCTTTTTGCCAGACGTGCCTTTCTGCTATTGTTGCGGATGGTCATACGCTCTGCCTTTGCCTTCATGCAAAGCTCTGTTTCATAAGGAGATAGGTAGTGGGCTATGCCTGTGCTGTCTTCTGTGAGAGACCTGCCCATATCGTCAACATACCAATGTCCGTTCTCATCGCCTGTGAGAGTAGCTACTACGATACTGCCATCGGTAAGGGTAAGGCTTTTCTTTACCTGCTTTGCAGGTATGGCAAGGCATGATATGGTAAAAAGAGATAAGAGTATGGTGAGTATGGTATGATTTTTCATTTGCATTCAGGTCTTTTGTTATTAGATTAAAAAGAACGGCATTGTCGAGTGACAAATGCCGTTCCATTGAATCACTCTTGTGAGTGTTATGGTTTTACCGACAATAGATTGTTCAGTATTGTTAGGAGCTTAATAGTGAGAATATTTTTGTGAGAGTATAGTATTCAGAGGTTAAACCAGATTGGGTATGCCGGAAAACATTTGCAAAGATAATAAAAAGGTTGATATAAATCAAACTTTTCTTCAACTTTTTTTCAAAAATATTTACTTTTATTCAAAAAAACGCTATTTCCTGCCAAAATCCGCTGGAATCTCGCCCCATTTATCGGTTTGCCACTTGATAATCGGGTTTCGATAGGTATTGTTTTTCAGCCAAGCCTCGGCTCTTTCTATCATTTGGTGTAGTTTCTCGGTCTTGTCATTGCGTACAAGGGTTGTCTTACACTGATGTTTTCTTACCCATAGTTGTGCATTAACCGAATCGCTATAGATAGGCATAGTGTCAAGTCCTTTCTGCTTGAGAATAGCAAGACCATGAACTATGGCAAGGAACTCGCCAATGTTATTAGTGCCGTGGATAGGACCAAAATGGAATATCTCCCTTCCGTTGGCGAGATACACGCCTCTATACTCCATTGCGCCTGGATTACCAGAGCAGGCGGCATCCACGGCTATTGCCTCGCGGATAGCTTCGGCTGGAAGATTTGCAGGGTTATAGGCTGGGCGTTCTGGCTTGATAGGCTCGCTAGCATTACTAGAAGTGCTAGATTCACTAGGCTTGCTAGCTTTGCTAGAGCTGCTAGCATCACTAGCCTTAGCTTCCTCATATCCCTCTTCTCCCATCTCAAAGGCATCCTCTGCCTCTTTCTGCGACTTAAACGACTTATACTTAGCCCCAGAAACACCATTGACCGCCTCCTGACATGCTTCCCAAGAGGAATACACGCCAGGAGACGGTCCGTTCCATACTACATAATATTTTTGCTTTGCCAAATCTTTAAAAGTCCCCCTATGCAGGGGGATTTAGAGGGTCTTTTTACATCTTAGCCATTGCCTGCTCGAGGTCTGCGATTATATCCTCCGCATTCTCGATACCCACAGAAAGACGTACAAGGTCTGGAGCAATACCTGCCTCACGCAACTGATCTTCAGAGAGCTGACGGTGAGTGTGGCTTGCTGGGTGGAGAACACAGGTGCGGGCATCAGCAACGTGGGTAACGATAGAGATGAAGTCAAGGTTATCCATGAAACGGATAGCCTCCTCACGATCACCCTTCAAACCGAATGCGATAACACCACAAGTGCCGTTAGGAGTATATTTCTGTGCAAGAGCATAGTTCTTGTTTGAAGGCAGAGAAGCATAGTTTACCCATGACACCTTCTCGTTCTTCTCAAGCCACTCTGCAACCTTCTGGGCATTAGCACAATGCTGACGCATACGAAGTGCGAGAGTCTCAAGACCGAGGTTGAGGAGGAATGAGTTCTGTGGAGCTGGGATGCTACCGAGGTCACGCATGAGGTGTGTAACGATCTTGGTAATATATGCAGCCTTGCCGAATGCCTGAGTATATACAATACCGTGGTAAGAATCATCTGGAGTGGTGAGGCTTGGGAACTTGTCTGCATGTGCATTCCAGTCGAAGTTACCAGAATCAACCACACAACCACCTACCTGAGTAGCATGACCATCCATATACTTTGTTGTAGAGTGTGTAACGATGTCACAACCCCACTCGAATGGGCGGCAGTTGATAGGAGTAGCGAAGGTGTTATCCACGATCAGAGGCACACCATGCTTGTGAGCCATCTTTGCGAAGCGCTCTATGTCGAAGATGTTACAACCTGGATTAGAGATTGTCTCACCGAAGAAACACTTTGTATTTGGACGGAACTCCTTCTCGATGCGCTCATCATCCCATTCTGGATCAATGAAAGTACACTCGATGCCGAGCTTCTTCAAAGTAACACCGAAGAGGTTGAAGGTACCACCATAGATATTGTTTGCTGTGATGAAGTGGTCGCCAGCCTCACAGATGTTGAAGATAGCGTAGAAGTTAGCAGCCTGACCAGAGCTTGTGAGTACTGCACCTACACCACCTTCGAGGGCTGCAATTTTCTTTGCAACGGCATCGTTTGTTGGGTTTGCCAGACGAGTGTAGAAATAGCCGCTGTCCTTCAGGTCGAAGAGACGTGCCATCTGGTCACTTGTGTCATACTTGAATGTAGTACTCTGATAAATAGGCAACTGCTGAGGCTCACCCTTGGTAGCCTTCCATCCACCGTGAATACAAATTGTTTCGAGATTTTTCTTCATTTCTAAAACTCAGCCCCCCATATTCCCCCGAGGGGGAAACTTTTTTATAGTACCAGAGCATATAGGCTCTTTATGCTATAACCGCAGGAGCAAATGCGGGATAAAATGTTACAAAAGATTTTTCTTAGTTTATTTGAGTTGCAAAGGTACATATTTTTGGGGAAAATACCAAAAAATAAGGTAAAAAAAAGACCCACTCCCTCACCCCTCCCATAAAGGGAGGGGAGTAGATAGTAAAAATCTGCTTATTGGAAACTCTGTGGATGGGTTTCATAAACATGAAATCTAATGAACGTGATGTAGATGAATTTTCATATAACTGATTTCTTTATAATTATGCTGAAAAATAAAAAGGGAAACGGATTTATCTGATGTTTCTGATAGTTGGCGCTGTAATATCTGCGCGTTTTTTTCAGATAAATCAGATAAATCCGTTTCCTTTTTTGTTGAACTCACACTAACTACTCCCCTCCCTTTATGGGAGGGGTGAGGGGGTGGGTCTTGGGGACTTTAGAAAATATGCTGAACGAACTCAGCGAAGCATCTTCTCCATGTGAGCCACTCGTGGTGAGTGCCCTGTGATGGGAAGTATGTTACGTTGATGCCCATCTCCTTAAGGTTGCTTGTCATCTTATCAGCACCGAAGTTCTCTTCTGTACCCATGCCCATGAAGAAATACTTCACCTTGCTGTTGAATGCGTTAGCATCTGCGAATACACCATTAGCGTATGTCTTGAGGTCGAGACCGAAGATAGCACCGCTGAATGTGCCGATGTAAGCGAACTTGTCAAGGTTGGCTGTTGTGATGTCGAGAGTCTGCTTACCACCCCATGAGAGACCAGCCATACCGCGGTTCAGACGGTCTGTCTTTGTACGGAAATTACCGTCAATGAATGGGATGATATCGTTGAGGAGTACATTCTGGAAAGAAGCACCGAACTCCTGCATTGTCTCGCCCTTCTTTGAGCCAAAACCATAGTCGCAGTTACCGTTATCCATAACCACGATCATTTCCTTTGCCTTGCCCTGAGTGATGAGGTTATCCATAATATACTGCATCTTACCCTGAGTGCTCCAGCCTGTCTCATTCTCTGCCATACCATGCTGTAAATAGAGAACTGGGTACTTTGTCTTCACGTTCTTGTCATAGCTTGCAGGAGTATAAACGAAGCAACGACGCTCACGGTTCTCTACAGAAGACCAGTAGCGGCACTCACGCACCTGACCACGCTTTGCACTTGCATTTGGCTGATAAAGAGCGATTTCCTCGTCGGTCATAGTAGCACCATGCATTCTTGCCATGAGAGTGCTGTTGTCCTTGATGTTTACGTCGATATCGATTGTACCACACATCTTACCACAGCCAAATACAGCCTTTGAAGAAGGATCGATGTAATTTGTTCCGTCAATAGTGAGGAAATAGTAGTGGTTACCGCATACGAGTGGATCGGTAGTAACTGTCCAGAAACCTGTTGAATCCTTTACCATAGGATATTTCTTGCTACAGATATCAGCAGCAACATACTTTGCCTGTGGAGCCATAACACCGAACTGCACGCGACCGTCCTTGTCAATCTTTGGATATTCCTGACATGGAACTGTTGTGCTTGCTACCTTGAATGACTCTTTGTTGAGGAGAGACATCATAACGTTGGCATATCTGCGACCAAGCTCACGATAGCCCTCTGCTGTGAAGTGGAGCTTGTCAGGACGTCCCTTACAACCGAGTGATGAAACTGGATATGCTGTTGGGATAGTCTCATGTATTCTGTCGATGATAGCATTGTGATGGTAGCAGCAACCGCCATCCTCCTGGGTCATAAGCTCGCCAACGAGAAGAGGGCAATCCTCAGCCTTGAGGTCAAGCTCCTTCAGCATACGGTCATAAACGAGTTTTACACGCTGAGGCCAGTCCTTCTGGTTGTTGTCTGTACAACCCTGATGAAGAAGGATACCCTTGATAACGCCTACCTTCTTAGCCTCTTTGGCACATTCCATAAGGCGACGCATAGGAGCGTTGTCATAATCCTTACAGAAATTCTTGAACCAATCAGCCTGCTTTGAGATATATTCCGTTGTCTTGTCCTCATCGTAGAGATCGATACTTGCACCACCTACTGCAACGTTGATAACACCTACCTTGATTTCCTCTGGAAGCTGCTCAACGAGAGAGCGACCGAAGTAATCGGCAGGAGTAAGACCAGTCCAGGCACGACACAATGGTGGAACGGCAACATACCACTGGCCCTTCTTACGACCTGTAGTGTTCATATCGACAGCTGCCATCATGCGGAAACGAGGGTTCAGGTTCTCACGATCCTGTGGCTCAATCTTTGCATTTCCCTCCATATTTGACTGTCCGAAACAGAGGTAGATGTGGAAGTTAGGGTCGAACTTGTCAGGCTGAGGCATTTCGCCAGCCTGCTTGTCGCCGTCGTTGTAGTTAAGAACTTGGTTCTTCTCATAGAAATTCTGCACATTCTGTGCCATAGCCATGCCTGAGAAAAGCATTGCTGCGATGGTTAAACCCATGAGTTTTGCGTAAAATCTCATTTTGCTTTTTATTTTGTTTTAGTTATGTTTGTTGTAAATTAGTGTTTATTTAGGATATCGACTGCAAAAGTACTCCTTTTTTTTCTAATGCCCAAATACACATGTAAATTATGAGATAAATTAACATTATAGAAACAAGGTATTCCACAAATCGAAATTATTACCTTTCCGTTCATAGACGAAAAGGTAAGGCATAGGTTTAAGTATGGCTTTCTTTTCCTTTATCTTTTCTGATATTCTGCTATTCTAAGCCTGAGTTAGATGAATTAAAGACAGCGAGGGCTGAAAGCCCGACATCTAAAAGGGCAGTCCGATAGGGCTGTCATATGTGGATGTGTGGTTAATGGAGCGCTGTAAGTGCGACACCTGAAAACTAGGACTATAGATGTCGGTCCTACAGACCTCATTCCCCCAACATCAACCTCTTGTAACAGCCCTAACGGACCGTCCTTTTAGATGTCGCTCTTTCAGAGCTTCTTCAACCTTATGGTTTTCAATAACATACAAGTGGATAAATTCATATAACTCACGTTATTTATGTGATTTTTATTCTATCCAGCTACTTTTCCAAATGATTTCATCACTTTTAGCAGGTAGAAAGTAATCACTACCTGCGCACCAAAAAGTACGAGTATATACACCTACCCCCTTATTATTGCAGAAACAAATTCTATAGATGATAGGCATAGAATAAAAATACCAGCCTTTCCTCCAATGATGAGGGGCAATAGGAATATACTTTTGATTTTCTATTTCTTTTCTTCTATATTTCATTTCATCTTCATTTTCATACAGATATTTCTCCATGAGATTATGAATTGTGGGAAAGTCGTACAATACAGGTTTGTCAGACTTTATATGAGGGACATAATATCCACTTGCGACTCTTTCATAATGGCCACCAATTATATCCCCTACACCAAGTTCAGCCACTTTAAGATTTTTATTGGAATGTTCTGTACTTTGCTCAACAACAGTATCTTCTTCCCAGACTTCAAGGTAGCATGGAAGGACTATATATTTAGTATTTTCTACCTTATACGTTGGATCTTCAGAAGCACGTTTCTTAAATGAATCAACTATGTATGTGAATACTTTTTGATAGATACTGTCTATCATAGGATTGGAATGTGAACGTGCATATTCGGTAGATGCTTCCTCCCATTTCATGAAGAAAGCCTCAGAGAAAAGCGTATCCTTATCTGTCATTATTATTTTCTCTTGCAACTGCTTTATCTCTTTTTGGGTAAGAGAATCAGTCTCAAGAATAGAATCTTTCTGTGTAAAAACTCCATTACGTAATAACACAAAGGATATGATGAGTAATACTGCAAGGAATATGATGAATAATATCTTTCGCATGTTATTTATTTTTTTATAGGTTTACGACTCTTAATATTCACGACAAAATTACTCTTTTTTCTTCTAACCTCAGGTCCGTTTCACATCCGTTACAAAACCGTTCTAAATCCGTTCCAGCTCCAATCGAGAGAGCGAACCCAAAGCGGAGGCACAGCGAAGGGAGAGCGAAGGCAAGGCGGATGTAATAGATTGGTGTAATACCCTTGCAAAGAAAAAATAAAAAAGTTTTTAGAGGGAGTATTACACCTTTTGCTATTATGAACAATATTTTTATTGATTATCAGAGCGTTAGATGCGGTGTAATACCCTTGAAAGTATTACACCCTTTTGGGCGATTTGGTGTAATACTGGTGTAATACTTTAGGGGGTATTACACCAAGGTAAACGGATTGAAATCCAATTCTTTAGTGCGCTCAAACCGACAAAGGTGTAATACTCGGCATTAAAAACTTTTTTCAAAAAGTATTACACCGACTATTACACCCTTCTGGTTTAGTATGGCAACATAGCAAGCATATCTGCGAATTTGTCGATACCCTCCTCAAGTTTCTTGCCAATCATCATCTTCATCATCATATTGAGATCAGCTTTGAGAGTAAGGCGCATCTTTGAACCGCCTGTGCTTACTGGCAATACCTGAATCCAGAGATTAGCATCTACTGGTGACTGCTCAGTTGCGAACTTAATGCATTTATTCTCTTCACGCTCAATGATGTTGAGGGCTATAGTGCCGATCATAGGTGCTGGAATGGCGATACGGTCGGCAGAAAGTTCCACTTCCTTGAGCTTTTCAAGCTGTGCTGGATCCTGTCCTGCTTCCTTCATCTTCTCTGCCACCATTGGGTTGTTGGCTGCATTTTCAAGAATAGGACGGAAATTCTCAAGATTACTCAGCGTTGCATATACACGCTCAACGGGTGCGTTGAGCATCTTTATTTGACTTTCGTATTTTGACATTTACTACTATTAATTTTGGTTGCTTACGCCAATTAAAAAACAGGATAAAACCAATTAAAACAAAGTAAAACCTTTTACAATTTAAAAGTATCCTATACTATCATCTTCTGGGTCATAATAATATTTCTCGCATTCATCCATAACAGGAAGGAAATTATATAGTATTCCTATCCTGATTTTTGCTGCTCGCATATATGCCCAGAGTTGAAGACGTTCGTGAACTCCTATTTCGTTAATTGCTTTACACTCAACGAAAACTTTATCTTTTACGAAGAAGTCCACACGCATCTTTGTGTTTAAGACAACGCCTCTAAATTTTGGATTGAAATAGTATTCTTTCTTGAATGGAATATTGGCTTGCTTAAATGCGATTTCCAATGATTCCTGATAGATATATTCTGTTAGCTCAGGACCTTGTTCTTTATGTACTTCTTGACAACATCCTACTATGTCATAGACATATTTCTTTAATTTAGCTTTCAGAACAGGTTCTATTTCTTTCCTTTCAAACATAAAAAGTTATTGTTTTCTATGTTTTCTTTTGTTTTAATTTGTTTTTGTAAATGGCGAAAGCAACCTGTCATTAATTTTATTTAAGGTCGTTACGCCAATTGGACGGATCCTTACGCCACTCAGCGAGGACGGCGAGGTCTTCTTCCTTGATATAGCCGGTCTTTGCGGCGATGGCTGTGGTGTGCTCGTAGTCAGAGAGAGTAACGAGACGGACGCCAGCCTCCTTGAATGCCTGTTCAGCAACAGGGAAACCGTATGTATAGCTTGCAACCATACCTACAACCTCGAAACCTGCCTTGCGAAGAGCATCAACAGCCTTGAGTGAAGAGCCACCTGTTGAGATAAGGTCCTCGATTACAACAACCTTTGCGCCCTCTGGGATTGTACCCTCGATCTGGTTGCCCATGCCGTGGTCCTTTGGCTTTGGACGAACATAGCAGTAAGGGAGAAGGAGTTCATCAGCTACCAAAGCGCCCTGTGCGATAGCACCAGTTGCCACACCTGCTACGGCTGTTGCCTCTGGGAACTCTGTGTGAACGAGATGAACAAGTTCCTGCTTTACGAAAGAGCGAAGCTCTGGATAAGCAAGAGTCTTGCGGTTGTCTGTGTAGATTGGTGACTTCCAGCCAGATGCCCATGTGAATGGATCGTTTGGCTGAAGCTTGATTGCCTTAACGGCGAGCAGTTTCTCTGCGAATGCGTTTGATACTTCCATTAAAGACCCACCCCTGAACCCCTCCCATAAAGGGAGGGGAATAGTATGTATTAATCCCGCAGAGGTGGTTGACGGGCTTTAAGTTAATAATTATTCTAATTTAGTGATGATAAGAAAAGAATTTAGGACGCACCCCCATAGCTGAAAATACTATCTATTCCCCTCCCTTTATGGGAGGGGTTCAGGGGTGGGTCTTTACTTGTCATTTTCAATAAACTCTATCAACTTCTCCACGGCATTTGCCTCTGGAATTGACTTCTCCACGCAAACCTTGTTCTTGTAGAGGGAAATCTTGCCAGGACCTGCACCTACATAGCCGTAGTCGGCATCTGCCATTTCTCCCGGACCGTTAACGATACAGCCCATAATGCCGATTTTGAGAGTTGCAAAGCGTGGATTCTCTGCAGACTTTGCCTTGATAGCCGCCTTGATACGTGCTATTGTGCCTTGGAGATCGTAGAGAGTTCTTCCACAACCTGGACATGAGATGTACTCGGTCTTAGTGAACTTCACACGAGCAGCCTGAAGGATGCTGTCGGCGAGGTCGTTGAGAATACCCTCTAAATCTCCCTGCATAGGGAGACTGTTTTCTTGCGCTCTGGCTCCCTCCCTACGGGGGAGGGCGGGGGGAGAGGCCGGGGTGTTTTTAATAACCAAATCCTTTGCCTTACCGTCGATGAGCAGAGCACCTGCGGTCATAGCAGCCTTGAGCTGAAGGTCTTCGAGTGAATCCTCGTTGAAGTCAAGGTAGAGAGTGCCGTTTTCGATACGTGCATTCTCGCGCTTCTCCGCACATTCAGGAATGAATGACACGAGTTTCTTGGCAACAGGAATCTCACATTCTGGCTCTTCTGAAAGGCTCACGCGGATAGTGTCGCCGATACCCTCAGTAAGAAGTGCTCCGATACCAACAGCAGATTTGATACGTCCATCCTCACCTTCACCAGCCTCGGTAACACCAAGATGGAGAGGGTAGTGCATATCCTCCTCGTTCATCTTCTCAACGAGCAGACGAACAGACTGCACCATAACAACCGTGTTACTTGCCTTGATGCTTATCACCACATTCTGGAAGTTCTCATCACGACAGATGCGAAGGAACTCAAGACAGGATTCTACGATACCGGCAGGGGTATCGCCATAGCGTGACATGATACGGTCGGAGAGAGAGCCGTGGTTTACGCCAATACGTACAGCCGTGTTATGCTCCTTACAGATATTAAGGAAAGGCACGAAGCGATCACGGATCTTCTGAACCTCCTGAGCGTATTCCTCGTCTGTATATTCCAGTTTCTTAAAGACACGCGCAGGATCGACATAGTTGCCCGGATTAACGCGCACCTTCTCGCAATAGAGGGCAGCCACATCAGCCACGTTAGCGTTGAAGTGAACATCAGCCACGAGAGGTGTCATATAGCCCTCGGCCTTCAAGGCTGCTGAGATATTCTTCATATTCTCAGCCTCACGAGAGCCTTGAGTAGTCAGTCTAACGAGTTCACCTCCAGCCTCAATGATGCGCTTTGCCTGTGCTACACAAGCCTCCGTATCATTGGTATTGGTGGTGTTCATAGATTGCACCCTGATTGGCGCATCTCCACCGATTATGATATTCCCTACCTTAGTAGGGGTTGTTAGTCTTCTTTGCATAATATTAAGAAGCCCCCCATCCCCCAAGGGGGAGTTTATTATATACCTTTTATCGCTAGGACATAAGGGATTAATACTATCTAAAAGACTCCCCCTTGGGGGGCTGGGGGGCTTTTTTTAGTTCGTTTTAAACTCGTACTTTACCTCTGCAAGATCCTTGTTTGCCTTCTCGATCTTCTTGCCGAGACCAGACTTATATTCCTTGAGACGAGCAGCGATGTCAGCATCAGAGAGGGCGAGCATCTCCATAGCAAGGATAGCTGCATTCATAGCACCATTAACGCCAACAGTTGCCACAGGAATGCCTGGAGGCATCTGAATGATAGAGAGCATAGCATCAAGACCATCGAGCATACCCTTGATAGGCACACCGATAACCGGTAATGTGGTGCTTGCTGCAATAACGCCCGGAAGAGCTGCTGCCATACCTGCTGCTGCTATGATTACGCGAATACCACGCTCCTCAGCACCACGTGCAAAAGCCTCTACTGCGTCTGGGGTGCGATGAGCAGACAATGCGTTTACCTCGAAAGGAATCTTCTGATCGTTAAGGAAGGTCATAGCCTTCTCTATTACAGGCAGATCACTTGTACTGCCCATGATAATGCTTACTATTGGATTCATACAATTAATATTGTTATAAAGCTTACTATTGTTCCCATCAGATAGCCATAAACCACTTCGTGAAGCGAGTGCTGACGAAGTATCATTCGACCTGTGCCTACGAGTCCTGCAAGGATCAGAAGCACGCAGAGCCACCAAAGCGGATTAAACACAAAGAGCTCGGCAAAGGCAAGAAGACTGCCCGTAAAGCCTCCTATGGCTGTTGTGTGGGTTGATATCTTGAACCATACGTTGATGGTTGCGCATAGAATCTGAATGATGAGAGCCGCAATAACGATAGAACTCATGAAATGCGGGCAATGGAAATAATTCAGAATGTAGAAGCACAGGAAATAGCACATAATTGATATCACGTATGGTACCATACGCCCTTCCCTCGTAACGAGCTTCAGCATTGACCATCCTTGATATTTCCTGTAGAAATGAATCAGCATCGTAGGGATGAGGATAGTACAGAGATATACTATCAGCAATACCCGCATCTTGTATGATATCGGCAACAGACTCAGGTAACTGAACGAGAAGAGCGCTATCATGCCAACCAAAGGCAGATAGAACGGGGTGAAGATGATACTCATCATCCTCGAAGCATTCACAGAAAGCCTAAGCATATTATTCACGCTTCTTCTTGAGCGCGAAGGCTTTTTCTGTGTCAGTACTTGTGTCTGTTCCATTTCTTTTGTTTTTATTCTTGTAAGAAGTTAAAGGAGTACAAGACAAATGTATTTCCTGCCAGATTAACGATAAATTCTATCGTCTTGTACTACTTAAGCGACTTTAGGAGCGTTACTACTTGTTTACTTGTACTCCTAAAATGAAGCGTTTTTTATCTCCTTAATCTTGCTACTGGTATCCCCAAAGCCTCTCTGTATTTTGCCACCGTCCTTCTTGCGATAGGGAAGCCCTGTTTCTTCAGCTCCTTTGAAATGGCATCATCGCTTAGAGGATGCTTCTTGTCTTCTTCTTTTATTATGTCGGCAAGGGCCGCCTTTATCTTGCGGTTCGACATCTCCTCCTCACCATCCTTGCTAAAGCCTGAAGAGAAGAAATGCCTTAGCTTGAAAGTTCCCCATTGTGTCTCGGCATATTTCGCGTTGCATACTCGCGAAACGGTGCTCACGTCCATGCCTATCTTCTCAGCCACATCGGTCATGGTCATAGGCACAAGGTCAGCCTCGTCACCATCAAGGAAATACTTATGCTGCATCTTGATGATGGTCTGCATGGTCAGGGTAAGCGTTTTCCTTCTTCGCTCTATGGCGTCAATATAGCCTCGTGCACGCTCCACCTTCTCCTTTGTATAGAGAAGAGCTTCTTTTTCCATGCGGTTAAGCGACTTTGCGTTGTTCTGATAGCCGAGCATCTGCTGTTCGAAGTCGCGTGAGATGAAGAGTTGTGGCAGTTCCCCGTTGTTGAGCGTCATAGTCACCTGACCGTTCTCGTCAGTATCAATAATGAAGTCTGGAGTAACCTGTTGGGTACTTCTGCCCATCGTCTCGCCAAGTGAAGCTCCCGGACGAGGGTTCAGTTTTCTGAGTTCCTTGATAACCTCCTCTGCCTCGTATTCTGATGTCTTTAGATGCTGACGAATCTTTTCCCAATGCTTCTTGGTAAAGTCGTCAAAGTAGTCACGAACCACCTTTCGCATCCTTCGTGTGAGTCTTGAATCCTCACGACGAGCTATCTGCAAAAGCAGACATTCCTGCAACGAACTTGCACCTATGCCCGCTGGGTCGAAGCTCTGGAGTATGTGTAGAACGTTGTTCACGTCCTTGTCTGTCACGTCAAGTCCCTGATAGATGGCAAGGTTCTCGCTTATGAAAGAGATGTCCGAGCGCAGGAAACCGTCATTATCGAGAGAGCCGATAAGATACTCCATAATCTGGTGTTGCGTCTCTGTAAGGTCCTCCTCGTTGACCTGCTCCATCAGTTTGTCGTAGAACGAAACAGTATCGCCATACACCATCTCTTCCTGCTCAGCACCCGTCTGGTTGCTGTCGCCGTAGGCACGATAGTCGCTTGCCAGACGGTCATCAGAATCTATGCTGTCAAGGGCAGAGTCAAGAGCTTCTTCCCTGTCTTCGCGTTCTGTCTGTGTATCGAAATCCTCCTCCTCACCATCGCCTATGCTATCGCTCTCGTTCAGACTGGCATTAGGGTTGAGGTTGTCGGCATCATCAGGATTGGCACTCTCAAGAGCTGGATTCTCGTAGAGTTCCGTCTTGATATTCTCCTCCAACTGGGCAAGCGGCATCTCCAGCAACTTCACCTGCAGAATCTGCTGTGCGGTGAGTCGCTGCTGCTGTTGCTGAATCAGAGCCTGTTCCTGTGTAAGTCTGTTTTCGAGTGCCATAGTTTTTTTTGAAAGGTTATCAGGTTTTGAAGGTTGGGGGCTTTCTGGTCTGCATAGCTCATAGGCATTCCGACCTTAAACCTAAAACCTTTTAACCTTTAAACCTAAAAATATGCTTGCAAAGTTACTAATTTTATATCTATCCGCAAAATTTTTAAAGATTAATTTGCAAAAACCGAAAAAAACTATTACCTTTGCAACCGCTTTCCGCCCAGATGTTGGAATCGGTAGACAAGTCGGTCTCAAACACCGATGCTGAAAGGCGTGCGGGTTCGACCCCCGCTCTGGGTACTGAAATAATCTGCAAGTTGTTGATTTTCAACACTTGCAGATTTTTCTTTTTCTCTATAATGCCAATTTGGACACAAAAAACAATTAATGTGGTATTAATGTGACATTAACGGGCATTATACGTCTCTCTCTTCGAGATAACATTAATTTCCACGAATACCACATTAATCTCGCATTAATTTTTTCAGAAAAATCGACAAATCCATTTCTTTTATCTTGACAGCAAGCTGTCCGTTGCTTTCCAGAAAATTAAATTCTGTATTTTATTTTGTGCCATATTGGCAATTTTAAGGCATTAAGCCAAATTTTCTATTTGAATATGCCCACATATTCAAATAATTTTCTTTTATAAAAAAATGAATAAAATAACGTGAGTTCGATGAATTTCTATCTAAAATAATACAAGTTAGAGAAAATTACAGAAAACCCTGAAAGGGTGATATAGCTTAGGATAACGTGAGTTCGACGAATTCGAAACAAACGCATCTCCGATGCTGAACTGACAAT
>CAMKEM010000004.1 GCA_946411565.1 uncultured Prevotellaceae bacterium
CCACTCACTTGGCGTTGAGGATAACATGATCCGCTTCGACAACTTCGGAGGATAATTTGTTAGTGTAAAGTAAAAAGAGTAAAGAGTAATGTAGATAGTGGCATTTCGCCTAAAATACTATCCGCATTACTCTTTACTCTTTTTACTTTACTCCCTAATATTCGCACCTTTGGTGCTTGAACTGACAATAATTACCAATCTTGCCAATCTTCAACCAATAAAAATGAAAATTTATGGAAAAAGATTGCGTAGATTGGTAATTATTGTCAGTTAAAAGCAGCTTGCTGCCATATAGAAGATATTCGTAGAACTCACTATCTACATTACTCTTTACTCTTTTTACTTTACTCTAAAAAATCACTCTTTACTCTTATCCTTTTTCTTTTTCACCTCTAACAGTTCTATGTAAAAGATAAGAGTAGAGTAGGGCTTTATGATACTAACTTTCTGGCTACCGTATGCAAGGTCGTAAGGAATATAGAAACGGTAAATGCTACCAGCTTTCATCAGTTGCAGACCTTCTGTCCAGCCAGGAATCACCTCATCGAGAACAAACGTTGATGGGGTATTACGATTGTAGCTTGAATCGAAAATTTTGCCATCTATGAGACAGCCTTCATAATGGCATTTCACAGTATCGGTTGCCGATGGCCTTTCACCGTCACCTTCTTTCACGACCTCATATTGAAGTCCGCTTTTAGTCGTGATGATACCTTCTCGTTTCGCATTCTTTTCGAGGAATTTCTGTCCTTCCTTTAGGTTTTCCTCGTAAGATACAGAAGTATCATCGTCATCATCATCAATAGAACAAGAGGTCAGGCTTATAGCGCCAACCACCATTGCAATTAATAGCAGAAATTTTTTCATAAAAATAAGATAATCTATTTTAGTGTGAATTAAATCAATCATTTTTTTCCAGAATCCTTTCTATTTCCTGATCAAATTCCATTTCTTCCTTTGTCTTATGGCATAAATATCCTATTGGTAATATCGACAAGATACCTGCAATAATAAATGGAGCAATAATGATATATGAAAAAGGATTTGACGAGTTTAGTGTTAAGATGACAAGAATAATCATGATAATATTTGCAGTAAACCATACTGCTATAGTCTGAATTATCCATGATTTATTTCTAAGCAAATAATATACAGGTGCGCCCAATACAATATAACCTATCGCATTATACAGAATGGCAATAATCACGAAACTCCCCAACAGATATGAGCCAGGATTCAACGCTGTGGCTGCAACAGAGCATTTCGCCATGCACATGATACTATTCTTGATAAGTTTTGTTTGCATTTCCGTGAGTAGGGTGAATTAAAATAAACGCACCTTAGGTGCTTAACTGACAATAATTTCCAATCTTACCAATCTTAATCCAATAAGAAATGTGGCTTGCGCTCTGTTTTTTTAGAAAGTAAATTAGAAGAAAATGAAACCTTAATTTGCGTAGCACCTGAGCTTACGAAGAAATTAATTTGCTGATAAAATTTATTGCTCATTTACTTTCCAAGAATATATCGCGCGTAAGCGAGCCTTTCTCTTGGTGGGAGTCTGTTCAAAAACAGCTTGCTGTTGTTTTTTACTTATAGCTCTCGTAAGCCTTACCTAACGCTTCTTCACCGCAATAGCTATCGTAAAGGGCGGTATCGCTCATGCATAATTGCTGAGAAGAGACAATCTTATCGCGGCCTTGTCCCCTGCCATGAACAACAGAAAAGGCGTATGAATATTCTTCCGTATCGGCAACCCTTACCGCCAATTTGCCGTCAATGTTGCATAATGAGAAGCGAGACATATTAGATAGGCTTTCAAGCACAGGAATATCACAGATCCTTGTTCCGCTTGCCTTGTCGAGAGTAACGACAAAGCTACAACATTTTGGAAGTTCAATCTCTTCGTCAGAAGCCTCGATACGTTTCTGTCTTAGCAATATGATCTGCAACGTATCATTATTTGCCCAACCATCATTATTGCCACAAACAACTGATGAAAGCACATTCTCCTCCGTCTCATCGTTTATTTCCAAAGAGCCGATATTAATATCAGAAACGAACAAACCATCCCTAAACTCATACCCAACGGAATTGATACGTCCTTGAGCCACCACGTATGGAGCAAGCACAAACTTGTACGACTCCTTCTGCCCCTTCGTTAGCCAGACGGGAGTCTTCATAAGATTATAGCTGCGGAAGAAGCTCGACGCATTCTTGTTGCCTATAATCCCCTCGAAATTCTGCTGCAAATATCCCTTGATGTATTTGTACATGTTAAGGATATTATTCATCTTTATGCGCTGTTTCATCTGCGCCTCGGTCTTAGGGTTCTTAATGCTTGTATGAAACGAGCGACCAATAGTCTCACCATTAACCTCGAAATAGCTCATATTGCCAGCTTTCCCCTTGATTATGCCTACTGAAGATTTTACTTTAACCATATCTTTTCCTTTTTATTGTTATTATATCTTACTCCTATTATACTCCATCGCTAAACCATCAGTTATCCATCGTTTCTCCATCGAAACGATGGACTATCGATGGATTATCGATGGATTATCGATGGACAATCTTACTTGTTACCGCCTGCAAAGATACTACTTTTTCCGGAAGAAAAAGAAAACAAAAGCACAAAAAATGTGTAATTCTTTAAAAAGCAACAAGATTATTAACTTTTTTTGTAAAAATATTTGTCTATTTCATAAAAAATGTTTAATTTTGCGCTCAATCCTACGTGTTAGAAACAGTGCCGAACGGCATGAAGGGCGTTTTGAAGTTATCCTAAATCGGAATCTAGACAATTCCTCAACAAATGGATAATGAACAAGGCGCTCATGTCTCATTGATATATGCAAGCCTTTATTGGCTTTTCATATACCGATAGGGGCGTGGGCTATTGTTTGTTACATTTGTTGGGCAGTCTAGAGCCTCGGTTTAGAAACAACAATAGTTCCCACGCCTTTTCTTATTTCCGATTTAATAAATGTCTGTTGGTGGGAATCGATAGCAATAAAAATAGCTATGGAAACAATTATCTAAAACCTTGAGCACACTACTCCGGCTCCTCGTTTTTAAGCACTTATTATGAAGTGTTTTGAGAGTGGAAATCGATGGTATTTATTACTATTCTTTTAATGATAATGAAATCATATTTCATTTTAAAATAGATTTCTTATTGTACTGGTTTGATTTGTATAAATCTAAGTCTTGTAATATTCGGTAAATGACATAATAAATACTATAATATGGTTTGGACCTAAACAATACACGTTTAGTTAGAAAGATTCCTTGGATTGATAAAAGGTCGGTTTTTGTAGCTGAACTTGCGATTTGGAAAAGACACGAATAGAATAGAGATGTCATATATTTCCTGAATATATTTTTTTATATTCTCACATATCATTAAATATAATAAATTATGGGTAAAATCATTCATCATTTTGTTGAAGAAGTTGATGATAATAATAACGGATGTGTTCCTTTTTTAGCTGTCATCATTGTTCTTCTCATGTCTCTTTTTGGCTATTTTGTGCTTGGTAATGACACTTCTAAAGATAAAAATGATTCCATTAAAAAAGAACAGACAACAGAATCTGTTAGAGAAGAAAATAGAGGTGAGCATATGCAACAACCTATAGGATCTTATAGTCGTAGGCAAGATGTGAGGGAGGAACGAATAGAACCTAAGGCGGAAACAGAACCTGTTATTGAAGAGGTGCAAACTCCAACAGAACCAGAGATTGATAGGAGTAATGTTGGAGAAGTATCTTTAGATAACTTGTTGAAAGCTTCAGGGCAGGTACAAGAATGAATTAATCGCATTCATCTACAATTAATGTGAGCTACGCTTCTATAAATTCCTTTGATGGACATTTTTCATAAGTGAATTGTAATTAAATTACACTATATATAGTGTAGTTAAGTCGTTTTTTTGCACATGGATAAATATGAGTGAATATCAGTTTGATAATAACTTTCCACAAATGTCTTTTAAGGAACTTGAGGAATGTGTACCTTTGGAAGTCGCGTTTGACAAACTTCGTGATAAGGCTCGTAAATATTATGCCTCTAATTCTTGATGCGGTTCATAGTCTCTTGAATTATAATCAAGGAGAAGAAATCGATAGTGAATAACAAATACACGAAAAGGCTCACATTTCGTGAGCCTTTTTGTTGTTGGTGTTTCCTATTTTGTTATTTACGTCCTAATCAGATTTTTCCTGCATCTATTCTGTAAGACAAATTGTAGATTGAAGGCTCCCTAAATCAGGAAGTCTTCAAAAAATATTCTGTTTCCTTTGGGAAATAAGAAATATTTTGTATCTTTGCACACGAATACAAATAGTTGCAATTATGGAAATAGCTATAAACTCTCAACTTTACAAACAGGCTTCTGTCTATGCTCAACAGCAGGGACTGAGTTTGCCGTCTGTCATTGAGAATTTCCTCGTGCGCTTTGTCAAGCATAGTAAGGCTGCTGGAGAACAACCAGTTCCAGACGTTGTGCTCAGTCTGTTAGGGGCAGGTGAACCCGTTGCGGAAGATGACATAAATGCTCGTGAGGCCTATTATCAGTATTTAGAGGAGAAATACAAATGACACGTTTGTTTCTTGACACAAATATTGTTGTTGATCTGTTAGAGCGTCGTGAGCCATTCTGTCACGATGCGGTACGTCTGTTCACTATGGCGTATAATAAGCAGGTGCAGCTTATTGTGTCACCGATAACATACTCTACAGCATCTTTCCTTCTTCGTAAGCATGGTTCGGAGGGCGTGCGAAATTTGCTATCAAACTTTCGTCAGCTTTCGCGTGTTGCCACAACTAATGAGCGTACTGTTGATGATTCGTTAGCCTCGCAGTTTAAGGATTTTGAGGATGCTATGCAATATTATACAGCCCTCAAAGCCAAAGCTGATTTCATCATTACTCGTAATGGAAAGGACTTTACAGCATCGAAAATTCCAGTAATGACAGCAACAGAGTTTCTTGCAATTTAATTGGTGGAAGAGTGTATAGAATACTTTTGATGTGGCTTCAATGTGTGCGAGGTGGTTTCGCACGTTGTCACATAGATAAATATGAATGAATATCAGTTAGATAATAACTCGCCTCAAATGTCTTTTGAGGAACTTGAGGAGTGTGTGCCTTTGGACGTCGCATTTGACAAACTTCGTGATAAGGCTCGTAAATATTATAATCAAGGATAGGAAATCGATAGGGAATAAAAAAGACTCTTATTCAAGAAAAAGGATGAAGAGCCTATAACAAAGGAAAGGATTCATTGTGGCTAATCTCGTAAGCTTCGACTGGGCTATCAAGCGACTTCTTCGCAACAAGGCAGACTATTGCATTGTTGAGGGGTTGCTTACCGTTTTGCTTGGCAAGCAGATTCGCATAAACTCCCTGCTGGAGAGCGAAGGCAGCAAGGAAACGGAAGAGGATAAGTTTAACTGCGTGGATATTCTTGCGGAGGACGAGACTGGCGAACAGATGATTTTTGAGATTCTGAACAACCGAGAGTTAGACTATTTCCACCGTATGGCATACGGAACGTCAAAGGTGCTTTCGGAATATCTCAAGGAAGGTGAACCATACGAGAAGATCCGTAAGGTGTATTCCATACATATCGTGTATTTCTCTCTTGGGCAGGGGGATGACTATGCATATCACGGCACTACGCAGTTTGTAAGTATGCACGATAAGAATGACATTCTGAATCTGTCTGAGGCTCAGCGAAAGGCATTCGGATGTGATACTCCGTCAGATATATTCCCTGAGTATTATCTTCTTCGTGTGGATAAGTTTGACAAACTTGCAACCACCCCACTTGACGAGTGGATTAGTTTCCTAAAAACAAGTGAGATTCCTGTTAATTTTAATGCTCCAGGATTGCCAGAGGCTCGTGAGCGTCTTCGTGTTGACTCCCTATCTGATGAAGAAAGGAAAGACTACCATCGCAGAATGGAGAATCTCCGTTATCAGCGTAGCGTTATCAACACAGGACGAGTGGAAGGCTTCACAAAGGGCTTAGAGGAGGGCGAGAAGAAAGGTCGTGAGGAAGGTATCAAAGAGGGCATAATCAAGACCGCCCAGAATATGAAGAAAGAAGGCCTTCCGATTCCTCTGATAGCAAAGATGACTGGGCTTTCGGAAGAAGAGATTGAAGTGTTATAGATTAAAGTAGATAGAGTAAAGTAGAATGTAGATAGTAAAACCGCTTAAGGAAGAATCCTTAAGCGGTTTTATGTCCTAATCAGATTTCTTCCTGCATCTATTCTAAGGAAGATGAACAGGAGGATGGTGAAGCCCCAGAGACTTGAGCCTCCATAGCTGAAGAAGGGTAGGGGGATGCCGATTACAGGCGTTAGGCCAAGTACCATACCCACGTTTACGAAGACATGGAATAGGAAAATACTCAGCACACAATAGCCATAGACTCGCCCGAACTTGAACGGTTGTCGCTCGGCTACATGGATAAGTCTTAGGATAAGGGCAAGGAACAATAGAAGTACGCCCGCAGAACCTACAAAACCCTCTTCTTCGCCTACGGTACAGAAGATGAAGTCTGTGTCCTGCTCTGGCACGAACTTGAGCTTTGTCTGTGTGCCGTTGAGGAATCCCTTGCCTTCAAGACCACCTGAACCTATGGCAATCTCACTTTGGTGCACGTTATATCCTGCTCCTGCAAGGTCTTCTTCAAGTCCGAGAAGTACGTTGATACGCACTCGTTGGTGAGCCTGCATTACGTTATTCAATACGTAGTCGGCAGAATAGAAGAACGCTATACTACCTATGGCGAATAAGGTGATGAAGAAATACTCCTTTATTCGCCACTCCATTCCTGTATAGATAAGGTATATTATTACGATAACAGAAAGAATAAGCTGTACCCAGACTACATCGAAATGGATGACATATTGAGAAAAAAGTACGGCTATCAGGGTTGTTCCGAGTGTGGAATATAGCACGATGAGGGCACGTTGTCTGTCGTGACAATATATCTCAACAAGGGCGGCTGTGAAGATATGTACCATTAGCAATACGGAGAACTTGCCTACGGAAGCTGGCATATCCCATAGCTGTACGTCGGCAAAGCGGATTCCGACGATGAAGTAGATGATCATAGCCACTCCTGTGAATAGGAAACTGCCTGACATTCCCTCGCGATAGAGCATAAGGAAGAAAGCGGAATATACGAGTGCCGAACCAGTTTCCTTCTGTCCGATGATGAGGAGCATTGGGAAGACGATGATGCCACAGGCAATAGCCAAGTCGCGCCATTTATTGAGGTCGAAGCCGTAGGTGGACATCAGTTTCGATATGGCTAATGCCGTGGCGAACTTGGCAAACTCGGCTGGCTGTATTCGTAATGGTCCCATGACAATCCACGATCTGGAACCCTTGATTTCGTGGGGGTTGAATATCGTGGCAAAGAGCAGGAGCATCATCAATCCGTAGATGACATACGAGAAGGTATCGTATAGTCGGTCGTCGGTCATAAGGATGACGAAACCAAGACAGATACTTGTGCCGATCCACATAATCTGCATACCGCTACGGGTTGACATTGAGAAGATATCCTCATCGCCATAGTTATAGCTGGCACCACACACGCTTATCCATCCGAATACTAACAGTACCAGATAGATTGCGATTGTTACCCAATCAAGCGATGCAAGGATGCCTTGCTGATTTGTCTTACGTTGTGCCAAAGTCGTTTAAATTATAAAATTAAAAATGAAAAATTATAAAATACAGATTACGCTATTCACTTAAATACAAACTTGTATTATTCATTTTTCACTTTTCATTTTTCATTTATTGTTATCTGTTTCTCGTTCCGTATGCAATTCTCTTATGCTGGAACACGGAAGCCTGAGCTTCAGAAGCAGGGGATAGTTTGCCGGTAATGTATTGTTCCATCATCAAAGAGCCGATAGGAACACCATAGTCTGCACCGAAACCACCGTTCTCCACATAGACGGCTATTGCTATCTTTGGAACATCCATTGGGGCAAATCCCATGAATACGGAGTGGTCTTGACCGCGGTTCTGAGCCGTACCAGTCTTACCGCATACGAGATAGTCGGATCTGTTGGCTGCCTTACACGTTCCTTTTATTACAGATGAACGCATACCTGCTACAACCCAGTCGTATGAGCTTCTGCTTGCCTTAGTGTAGTGCTTTTGGGTAAATGTAGAATCGAGAGCTTCACCCCTTACCTTCTTCACTACATGAGGAGTTATGTAATAGCCTCGGTTTGCTATCGTAGCTCCGAGATTGGCTATCTGTAAAGGAGTAAGGTTGACCTCACCCTGTCCGATACTGATAGAGATAACGGTCAGACCGTTCCAAGAACCTTTATATGCGTTGTTGTAATAGTCGCCGTTAGGAATCAGACCTCGCTTTTCTCCCGGAAGGTCGATGCCGAGCTTATATCCGAAGCCCATAGACACCATATAGTCGCGCCAAACATTCATAGCATCATGGGCAGAGTGGTATTTCTTTCTGTTGCCTATCATATAATACAATCCCCAACAGAAGTAAGCATTACATGATGTGGAGAGGGCATCGACGATAGCAAGAGGAGAACCGTGACCGTGGCAACCTACGTGGAGTCCCTTGAAAGAGAAACCGTGAGAACAAGAAAATGCTGTTCCTGGGGATATGATTCCTTCGGTCATATAGGTCAATGCCTGAGAGGTCTTGAAGGTAGATCCCGGAGGGTATTGGCCCATTATACTTCGGTTGAGAAGCGGTTTCCAGACATTGGTAGAGAGCATTCTGTGGTTCTTGCCTCGTTGTCTGCCCACCATAAGACGTGGGTCGTAGGTAGGTGAGGAAACCATGCAAAGCACCTCGCCTGTTGCTGGCTCGATGGCCACAATACTTCCTATTTTGCCTTCAAGCAATCGTTCTCCAAGAGCCTGAAGCTTTATGTCGATACTAAGGGTAAGGTCTTTTCCTGCAACTGGTCGGCTGTCATATTTGCCGTCCTGATACTTCCCCTTGATTCGTCCGTGAGCATCGCGAAGTAGAATCTGAACGCCCTTCTCACCACGAAGCTGTTTTTCGTATGAACGCTCAATACCAAGCTTTCCTATGAAATCACCAGCCTGATAGTAGTCGTCGTTCTCTATATCCGACTCAGAAACCTCAGCCACATCGCCAAGCACATGAGCCGCGTAAGGATATTGGTATTGTCTTATGCTTCGTTGCTGGATGTAGAAGCCTGGGAAGCGGAATAGTTTCTCGCGGAACACGCTGAAATCCTGATTGGATAGCTGTGCCATGAACAACTGCTGGGTAAAACGTGAGTAGCCTGGGTTCTTGCTCCTGTCCTTGATGTCGTTCATCCTCTTTATAAAATAGGACTTCGAGATACCGAGAGCTTGGCAGAACTCGAGAGTGTCAAGACGCCCCTTTGCCTCGTTCATCACGACCATAATGTCATAGGCAGGTTGATTATATACGAGCAGTTCGCCGTTACGATCGGATATAACACCACGTGAAGGGTATTCGATTTTCTTTAGGAAGGCGTTGGAGTCGGCAGACTTACGATAGTCGTCGCTCATAATCTGGAGTGCGAACAATCGCACGGTATAGACTATGACAATAACCACAGCTATACCGCCTATGACGTATTTCCTATAATCCAGATCGTGCTTCATCCTATTTCCTTACCGAGTCTATTGCGATGATTATGATAGAGGTTACTCCCCAACTGCCGAGAATACACAATAACCATTGAATCCAGTTGAAGAAAGAGAATGCCTCTAAGGAGAATAACGTGAAACAGAACACGAACGTTAACAGAAGAACGTATGTGGCATATTTCATAAAGCCCATGTTCGCCATACTCGGTGTGTAATCGTTGGAATCATCTCTGTCAAGGTATAGTCCGAGGACGTAAGGCTGTAGGAATGCTGTCAGGGTGAGGGCAAAAGCCGTCTCGCCCGGAGTGTTGCTGAAAGCATCCAGTATCAAGCCTAAGAAAAACGAGAGTATGATTGAGAGCCAACGCTCATGATTGCGAGAAAATAGCAATACGAAATATACGTAAACCAATGGAGTGGCTACGTTAAACAAATGTATGTGATTCAGAATGAGTACCTGCACCAAGGTGAAGAATACCATCAATCCGATACGTCGAAGTAGGTCTATGCTCATGTCTTGCTATTTCTTTTCCAGTGAATCCTGTGCTGCACGAAGAATGTCAATTCTCTCCCTCATCTGCGAGTCGTCTATTACCCTGACATCACGGAGTCTGGAGAAATCGGTAGATAACTCTACCATACATCTGTATGACAATCCGTCGGATGAATTATATACATGGATGATCTTGCCAATCTCGATGCCTGGAGGGAATACGGATGAATATCCGCTTGTAACCACCTTGTCGTAAAGCTTGAAATGAGCGTGACGAGGCACTTCATCCATAAAGGCTATACGACTACTACCGCCAATCCAGTGGAGATAGCCGAAATATCCACGCTTGCTTATAGCGCAACTTATGCTTGTGTTTGAGTTAAGGATAGGCATTACAACGGAATAGTGCTTGCCTGTCATGAATACTATGCCTACCACGCCATAGCCACATGCAACACCCATGTCTTTGCGCACGCCATCGTTCTCTCCCTTGTCAATGGTGATGAGATTGTCGAGCTTGTCAATGGAATTTGACACAACCTTTGCAGGAATAAGACTGAACTTCTTCATCAGTTCGTAGTTGTCGTGCTTCAGAAATGTAGAGTCGCCGGTCTTTTCTGCTATCTGTGAGGACAGAGCCTGCACCTTCTGTTCGAGATACAGGTTACGATTGGTAAGTTGCTCATTGATATCAGTAAGAGAGAAGTATTGCTCCACTCCGGCATTAACCTCATACACCTTGCCTGTCACTACATTTGCTGACGACATCCAGATGCTACCCTGATAGTTGTTATAGGTGAAGAGTAGTACCAGACTGATTATCTCGCAAATGATGAATACGAACCAACTGATGTATCGAAGAATGAAATCAAATAGGTTGTTCAAAGTCTTGCTTGTTTTAAAGTATAATCAAAACGCAAAGACACAGAGTATGAATGATATTAAGAAATTAATTTGTTAATATGTTAATTTCTTGAATTCTTGCTTTGCGTCTTTGCGTTTGTATATATTCGCATTAACCTTATCTCATAAGGAATGAGAAGCGGTCAATGTTCTTAAGTGCTATACCAGCACCCTTTGCTACGCTGTGCAATGGATCCTCTGCGATATGGAAAGGAATACCGATCTTGTTCTGCAGACGAGCATCCAAGCCACGGAGCAGAGCACCACCACCACTGAGGTAGATACCGTTCTTCACGATGTCGGCATAAAGCTCAGGTGGAGTATTCTCAAGAGCAGAGAGAACTGCGTTCTCAATCTTAGCCACGGTCTTGTCGATACAGTGAGCAATCTCCTGATAGCATACTGGTACCTCCATAGGAAGTGCTGTGATACGGTTAGGACCGTGTACGATGTAATCTTCTGGAGCCTCGTCGCCAAGGTCGGTAAGGGCAGAGCCTACATGAATCTTGATACGCTCAGCCATACGCTCTGATACCTTCACGTTGTGCTGACGTGCCATATACTCCTGAATGTCAGAAGTAAGCTCGTCACCAGCCACACGGATAGAGTTGTTGCTCACGATACCACCAAGAGAGATAACGGCAATCTCGGTAGAACCACCACCGATATCAACAATCATGTTACCTTCTGGAGCCTCTACATCCACACCGATACCGATAGCGGCAGCCATTGGCTCGAAGATAAGATATACGTCACGACCGTTAGCGTGTTCTGCAGAGTCACGAACGGCACGAAGCTCAACCTCGGTAGAGCCTGAAGGTACACCGATAACCATGCGCAGGGAAGGAGAGAAGAGGTGACGACCAGAGTGCACCATCTTGATAAGTCCGCGCATCATCTGCTCACAAGCTGTGAAGTCTGCAATCACACCATCCTTAAGTGGACGTATGGTGCGGATGTTATCGTGTGTCTTCTCGTACATGCTCTTGGCGCGGTCACCCACGGCAATCATCTCGTTGGTGCGACGGTCAAGTGCCACTACTGATGGTTCGTCAACCACAATCTTATCATTGCTGATAATGATGGTGTTGGCTGTGCCAAGGTCCATGGCTATTTCTTGTACAAAAGAGAAAAATCCCATTTTAAATTATTCAAATAGTAAATGATTTTTACTTTGTGCTCTCAAACCAAGCGTTGATAGCAGTATCATAGTGGCTTGAAACACCGAATGCACGTGTAGCGAAATCACGACGCTGGTCAAGTGTAGTAGCTGCGCCCTGCTTCTTCACGATGTCGAGAAGGATTGGGTACTCGGCCTTTGAAGGGATGATAACTACATCGTTGAAGTTCTTTGCTCCAGCACGGATGAGAGAAATACCGCCGATGTCAATCTTCTCGATGATGTCAGCCTGAGAAGCACCGCTTGCTACGGTCTGCTCGAATGGGTAGAGGTCAACTATTACGAGGTCGATCTCTGGAATCTCATACTTAGCCATCTGCTCCTTGTCACCCTCGTTCTCACGACGACCGAGGATACCACCGAACACCTTTGGATGAAGAGTCTTAACACGACCACCAAGAATGCTTGGGTAAGTGGTGAGATCCTCAACAGCCTGGCACTCGTAGCCGAGTGACTCAATGAACGACTGGGTACCGCCTGTAGAGAGGAACTTAACACCCTGATTGTTCAATTCCTTAAGGAGCTCGTCGAGACCATCCTTGTGAAAGACTGATACAAGTGCAGTCTTAATCTTTTTTGTTTCTGCCATAAATTAATGTTATCTTAAATATTTAAGTATCTTTTTTAGGGTACAAAGTTACTCATTTTTCTCCGAAAGAGAATAAAAATAGTACCTTTTTTTCTTTTTTAATAATATTTAATTGATAATACTCAGTTTTCTGCCAGAAACTTAGTATTTTTGCCGCAAATAACTAAAGTTGCGCTAGTCTTTTTGGCTGATCCGCATTTTCGAAATCTAATTTTTTATACGATGAGTGAATCTAAAGAAAAAACGTCAGTTCAAGGCGTAGCTTCTTCTGAGCATCACCATCATCACCACCATCATCATCATCACAGGGATGATAACGATGAAGTTTATGTGCCCCACCTTGAGCGCCCAAGGCGTGTGAAGCATATCCGTTGGATGATATGGGTACTGGTACTCGTTTTGCTAATCCTTTTGATTGACTTGTACATCTACTTTTTGAAGTAAGTTCAGGGTATACTCTCTTCTTGAAATTTAGGCGAAAAGGAAGAGATATTCTCAAGTTTTGTCAATTCCCTTCCCGATAAACAATAAAAAATGGGGAGTAAAAGAAAAAAAATGCTGAAAAATTTGCAGGATTGAAAAATAATGCTTACCTTTGCACCCGCAATTCGGTTAAAGCATTGTTGCAATAACGAAAATGAGTGTTGGCGGGATAGCTCAGTTGGTTAGAGCGTCGGATTCATAATCCGGAGGTCCCGGGATCGTAGCCCGGTCCCGCTACACTAAAAAACAGGCAATTACGATTTTCGTAATTGCCTGTTTTTTATCCCATCACCACATCGAGTACCATCATAAGGACGAAACCAACGGCAAAACCGATTGTGCTGAGATTACTATGCTTACCACTTGATGCCTCGGGGATGAGTTCCTCCACAACCACATAGAACATGGCTCCTGCTGCAAAGGCAAGCATATATGGTAGTACTGGCGTGATTAATGATGCAAGCAATAGTACTGCAAGTGCTCCTATTGGCTCTACCGCTCCGCTGAGAGAACCGAGCAGAAACGAACGCCATTGGGAATTTCCTGCAGCACGCATCGGCATAGAGATAATTGCTCCTTCGGGTACGTTCTGAATGGCGATACCCAATGCTACGGCAATGGCGCTTGTGAGTGAGATGTGTGAGCCACTCTCTGCTCCTGCAAATACAACACCCACAGCCATGCCCTCAGGTAAGTTGTGAATGGTGACAGCCAAAGCCAGCATCGCAGTCTTGGAGAGGTGTGCCTTTATGCCCTCTGGTTTGTCTGTGCCTATGTGCAAGTGTGGCGTAAGTTCATCAATCATCAACAGAAATCCTATACCTAACAGGAATCCTACGGCAGCAGGTATCACTGCACCTCTACCGCTCGTCTCTACCATTTCCATAGATGGTATAAGTAGCGACCATACCGATGCGGCTACCATAACGCCAGAGGCAAAGCCGAGTAGCGTTTTCTGTAACCTATCCGACATCTCATCGCGCATGAAGAACACGAAGGCAGAGCCGAACATCGTGCCTAAAAGCGGAATCAGCAATCCTATGATCAATGTTGTCATAACCTACTTCTTTTATATGCTTATCCGCTATTCTCCCCAAACTATGTGTTATGAGGCAATATAGCGGATTTCTGGCTACAAATGTAGTTATAAATTTTGAAACTTGTAATTAAAAACGTCGGAAATCTACACATTTTGTCAAAAAAAGCCTTCAAAAGGCTAAAGATAAAGAGGCTAAAGTGTAGAGTTCTTGGTCAGCCCATAAGGATGTTTGTCTGAACAAGAACTCTAAACCTTAGTTTTAAACTTTCTTTGCCCTGAAATAAAGCATGGCACCTTCAACGTGGAAATTAAGGATGTCATAGTAAGGCTCAAGTCTGCGCTTTACATCCTTGACGGTATCAAAAGGAGGGGTAAACCACCCCATGCGTGTCATTACTGTATGCGCAAGCCAATCAGCAACCTTCTGTTCGCCAGCAATATAGAAACAAGCCAATAGTTCACCACCCGGTTTCAAGGTACGAAGAATTTCGGAGTATGCCTTACTCTTGTCGGGGAATACGTGCAGGCCGTTCATACATAGCACTTTATCAAAAGTTTCGTCATCGAATGGCAACGCGCCTACATCGCCCTGCATAGTCTTGATGTTTGTTATGCCGGCTTCGCGGAATCTGTTTTCCGCCTGTTCAAGCATATCCTGACTATAATCCATGCAAATGATGTCTGCCTGTTTCATACCTGTGTATTTCTTTGCGGTAAAAACGGCAGTTCCAACAGGGATGTCAAGCAACTTACCAGAAAAGTCATCGGGAATCCATCCCAGTACTTGGCGTGCGATCTCATTATCATCTACACCGCCCCATAACAGTTTGAAATAGAGCTTACTCCACCACTTCCCTTGAGTGATAGCATCGTCATAAAAGCTCTTGCTAAATTTGTACGATTTCTTAATTTTATCAGCCATAATACCTAAATATAAGTGAATGATTTCAACTGCAAAGGTATAGGGAAAAAATCACAACTTGGTTGCAAAATTATACTTTCATACCAATAATTGTGGCATACGAAGGTTTCATTCTGTGTATCTCAATATTCTTGAAACCTGCATCTTCAAGAAATTTTTGCAATTGCTCTGGTGGATAGGCTGTCATACCCTCTACCAAATCCATCCACTTTGAATTTGTTACAACGACCTCCACCATTATGGCAAAGCGACCTCCTGGCTTCACGACTCTATAAACCTCCTTTATGCATTCCGGGAGGTTGGGCCAGAAATATACCGTCTCAACTGCCGTTACAAGATCGAATTTCCAATCATCGTAAGGCAATTCTGATACAGAACCTTGCTGTATGAATATCTGTTTGCCTAACACATCGGCATTCAGTTTTCGGGCTTTTTCCACGCTCTCCTCGGAGATGTCAATACCATATACCATACCGCCCTTGCTCCTGTTGAGCATTCTTTTTAACGAAGCTCCACCGCCAAATCCGATGTCGAGCATAGTCCAACCATCCTGAATCTTGACAAGGTCAAGTCCCCAGTTGTTAAGCGGACCGTGACTCGCGTTCATGAACTTCAGCATTACGCGTCCCATACGTCCCTTTGGATGGGCGCAGTTTGTAAATAGTTTCTTCAAGAATCCCATAATCTATCCCTCCTTTACATATTTAATAGAATGCCATGATAGAACGCATCCGATAACCACCATCATTGGCAATATGGCATATTGTCCAGCGTTATCGGAAGGCAATTCCATAAAGGCATGAGCCACGTTAAATAATCCGATAATGATTGCCAGAACCGCATTTACAATTCGCAAAATTTTTGCATAACAGTTTGTTAGCAGACAGAAAATTCCGCAAACGGGGATAAAATACGAGATAATCATCATAAATGCAATCATTCCCTGATCTATGTTTCCGTCGGTAGCCATAACAGCCATATCCTTACCCCAAAACATAGGGAGAATGTCGGTCAACGTGTGACAAGCAAATCCACAGATAATCGTCAACCACAATGTTACAATCTTTTGTCTTCTTTTCATATTATTTGAATTTTAAAAATTGAATGTCAAAATTTAGGGGCTTAGTCCTTAGACCTTTGACTTAAACCATTTTATTCGAGTGCAAAGGTACAGCTTTCGGTATATATATGCAATACTCAAAAATCGTGATTTGCTCATAAATGAAAATCATAATTTTTGAGTATTGCGTATGTTTTTGAAAAGCAGTACCTTTGCAGTCGCAAATGCGTACTTGTACGCTTGTGAAAATAAAAGGAAAATTGTACATAAAAATATGTCAACAGAACAACTCAAGACCGTTCAGCAGGCTCTCGATATGAAGGTGCTGATGAATCATATTTATGAATATAAGAAAGGTGTTAGACAGATGATTCTCTTCACCTGTAATGCTCGTTATGAGGACTTTGCCGTAAATAGACTTAAAAGTCAGGGCATAGAATATGTCATACAGAGGGTAGGGCATTCCAACATAAACATTTTCTTTGGCAAGAAACAATGCCTTGATGCTATCCGCATAATCGTGGATAAGCCTCTTGCACGCCTGTCTCCAGAACATGATTTCATCATAGGTGCCTTGCTTGGCTATGACATATGTTGCCAATGTGAACGTTTCTGTGACAGGAAGCAACGTGAACATAGAGAGTATGCTTAATTAATTTGATACGTCATTAATTTACTTATTAATATTACATTACAAAGAAATGAAAAAGACAATCGTAGTTTATGGCAGTTCAACTGGAACTTGCGAAGGTATAGCAAACGAAATAGCATCAAAGCTCGGTACAGAGGCTATCAGCGTATCTGATCTCTCTGCTGATGTAGTGGCTGAGAATGAGAACCTTATCCTCGGTACAAGCACATGGGGTGCAGGTGAGGTACAGGATGACTGGTATGACGGTATCAATGTGCTCAAGGGAGCTGACCTCAGCAACAAGACTGTGGCTCTCTTCGGCTGTGGCGATTCATCAAGCTATTCCGACACATTCTGCGGAGGTATGGCTGAGATATATAATGCTGCAAAGGCTGCTGGCGCTAATATCGTAGGTTCTGTTGATGCTTCAGAATATACATTCGATGATTCTGAGGCTGTTATTGATGGCAAGTTTGTTGGTCTTGCCCTTGATAACGATAATGAGGATGATAAGACTGCCGGTCGTATTGATGCATGGATTGCAGCAATCTCTCCTGCTTTGTAAAACAATATCATTTCCCAAATTGCACTTTAAAGTGGGTGTGCCAAAAAAAAATGGCACACCCATATTTTTTATTATAATAGCAATTAATGCCTATGTGATTCCTATGTAAGTCCGTTGCAAAAAGTAACCAAACTCGGTGAAGGTCCGTTCTAAGAGTGGACATAGATGGGACTTTCACCGAGTTTGGTTAGGAGGAAGAACGGAGGAAGAGCGAATTCTCAAGAGCTTTTTATGCCTGTTCGATATTGATTAGAAAGAAAATTCCCACACCCCGAGCGGATGCATGGGATGTGGGATTGTTGTGACTGTGTCGTTTTTCGGGGAATTTTTTATTCAAAACTGTAGAAGAATGAAGGATATCCCTCTACTGTTGCTACCTTTGTCTCAACCTTTCCTGTGTTGATATCAACTGTTGAGAAACCATTATATTCATCGTTTGCTGAGCCGTAAACCATCTTATTGCCATAGCGTCCCATAGCAACTCCATGACCGTTTGAACGTGGAAGTCCTTCGATAACCTTTGCCGTTTTGTTGTAAAGGTCAATCAATACAGGAACGCCGATACGTGCGAGATAGCTGTTCTTGTTTTCTGGGTCGAGGGCATATGCATAACCGTATGCGTACATCTTTCCATTTCCTACATAACGACACATCAGCAGCACGTCAAGTTTTTCGCAACTCAAACCGCTAACCTTTGTTTCTGCGAAATTAATGCTGTATGTCTCGTCAAACTCTGTCTGACCTTTCTTAATACGTGCTATACCAGAATGGAGTTTTGAGTTATAGCCAAATGAACCTGTACAGTTGATGTAGATATCACCTTTCTCGTCCTCAAAGATAGACTGGTTGTCGATAGGGCGAGTAGGGCCGCAAAGTTCGAGGGAGGTGTTGCGTATCTTCTTTATGAACTTATCGTCAGATACATTGTAAAGAGCCATTTCCAAAGCGTTTTCCTGAGGCATCCATTGTGCGTTATACTGTTCCAGACCGACAAATAGAATGCCATCGCGGATGTAGAGAGCACCAGGATATGCGGAAACGCCTTCGTTGCTGAGACTTGTGAGGTCGATGCGTGAAATCTCCTTCATTGTCTTAGGGTTGAAGGTGATGATGAGGTTAAGGCTCTGACAACAAACGTATGCCTTCTCTGTGTTTGCCTCTACAACGATAGCCGCACTCGAATTTGCAGGAAGAGTCATAGAGCCCTTGAGCTCCAGTTCGTTCTTGTCGTTGAGAATGTAACGCTTGAGTTTCATCTCTGTACCTCCCATATAGTCAGGGAATACATAGATGTTACCGCTCTTGCAGACGCATGGGTAAGAGCCGAAGCCGAGAGGCAGGGCATTGCTGTTGGTGTAGTTCACACCACCTTCCAACTTGCCTACAGCCTGAAGATAGCCGCTACCGCTATCGCCTGAAGGGTTTGTCACTGTGGTAGAGAACAGGATTCTGCTTTCTGATTTTGCCACTTCATTAGCGGGTACTACGTCATCATCATCATCATTGCCGCAGGCAGTAAAGCATACTGTTAATGCCATTGCCATAATGCCTAACCAAGCCTTTCCGGATGGAAGGATGTTTGAAAGTTTCTTTTGCATACTAATTATTGTTTTTTTGATTTGAAAATACTAATTACTCCCCTCCCTTTATGGGAGGGGTAAGGGGGTGGGTCTTTACTTCATTATATACTTAACCTTAAATGCGATATTTCTTCCAGGAAGTGGGCGGTTCAAGTCTGAATATACAACCCTGTCCGTAAGGTTCTTTAGCTTGAAAGAAAGAGTCCAACGGTTGTTGCCGAAGCTATGCTCTATGCCAGTATCAAAAGTGAGTGATGTAGGGATTTTACGATCTTGATACTTACTCATCTCAAAGTCGTAGAAATACTCGTGGATATAGGAAGAGTCGAAGAGGAAACGGCTGTTCTGCTCCTTACCTCCGAAGAGATTCTCCTTGTGAAGCTCAATGCCGAAGTTTGCAAGGAAGTATGGGATGTTTGGCATACGCTTGTTGTACGTAGGGTTTGCAGCCGTTGAGCCCACTTCATGCTTACGCTTGTCCCTAAGATCCTGATAGGTGGCATTAGCATAGCAATAAAGGAATGACGTTACATCGCCCTTGATGTCAATCTCCGCTCCTTTCGTTACAACCTTTCCGAAGTTGGCATAGCGAGCCATAGACGGAATCATGTCGGCCTGATAGCGAATCATATCGTCGAGCTGGTTGAGGAAATAGTTTGCCTCTATCTCAATAAAGCCATACGAATTGGTGTGGTGATAGATAAATCCACCTGTCAATCCCTTGCATCGTTCTGGCTCAAGATTAGTTGCAGGAAGTATAGAATAGCCGTTGCCCGTAAGTTCCTCGGCTGTAGGGATGCGAACCTCAGAGCTAACCGCAATCTTAGCCATAATGTCATTGGTTATCTTATATCGCATAGCCTCGCTAATGCCCCAGTAGTTGCGGTTCAGACTTACATCTTTCGGTTCGTTTATGCGGGTATATTCAAGCACCTTTGTGTCAGAACTATAGTTGAAGTTCTTGAGAGTCGTGGCACTCATGAATTTTCCGTTGAACAGGGTAAGGTCGTATGAGAAGCCTGTAGTGAAACTGCTCATGTGGCTTGGGAAGTTTGTCTGATAGCCGAAACTCTTATCCATAAGCTCGTTCTCTGGATTCTGCCTTGTATGGGTGGCATAGAGGTTGATGTTGAATGAATGATGCTCATTTAGCAGATAGTTAAGATTGAGCTTGCCAACATAGTCGTGAGTGCGGTTGTCAGAGTCAGAAGCATAGGTTCCCTGTTCTCCTCCATAGATTGTAACAGGGGTATATCTGTTGCCATCCCAGTCATAGCGTGACATTGCCTTGTCGCATAAACCATTCTTGCCATAGCTAAAGCATCCGTCAAAATCGAGGTCGAGACCGTCAACAAGGAAGTTGTCGCGCTTGAGGGTTAGGGCGGCTATTCCTGACATTCCGTGATTGTAAGCCTCGCGTATGTCGCTGTCAATGCCCTGAATCTCAGCTCTCGTAGCCAAGAATACAAGTTCAAGCTTTGCCTCATCGAAATACCATTTCGTGGCTTTTATTGAGCCTCCGAGCATCGCCTTCTTGAATTGGTCGTGATCACGCTCTACTACGCGGTTGTCAAGATTCTGAAGATGCATCTTATAGCTGTTGTCCGAATATGTCAGACAGCCTCCAAATCCGAATTGTAAGCCTGAATTTCTGTCTGTTCTCTTGAATGCAAAGTTCAGTTTATGTGTATTGAAAGATGCAATCTCATAGCTTGCATCCAGATATACAGGTGGATATTCCTTTGTCACTACATTCACGGCACCACCCAGGGCAGAGCCTCCAAAACGATAAGGCACAATACCTTTATATACCTCTATGCGCTCAATCATATCTGTAGGGATGTCGTTGAGCGAAACATAATCGCTTAGCTGACCTATGGCAGCCTCGTCAATATAAACTCCCATTCGTTTTCCCTCAAGACCGCGCACGGATATTCGTGAGGCACTACCCACGCCTCCGGTACTTCTTATCGCAATACCAGCGGTTCGTGCAAGTGCATCGTTAATACTTGTGGTAGTTCCCTCCAACTGTCGTTTCCCCAATACCGTAACAGGCATGGCAGCCTCACGCATCTTTCGAATCTCGTTGTGAGCAACAACGGTAACACCATCCAGATCTTTCCTGTAAACGTAACTTGTATCGGCATTTTCACTATCCTGAGCCGATACATTCATCGTTGTTATCAGCGATAAAAATACAATCTTAGACCTCATTTTGTTCAATTAGCCCCCCAGCCCCCAAGGGGGAGTTTTTATATAGTACTGAAACCTCATGTCCCATAGCGAGAAAAGGTATAAAAGAACTCCCCCTTGGGGGTGGGGGGCTTCTCTTTATTTTTCGAGTGCAACGTGCGAAGCATTTTCGCGCGAAGAAAAAAGTTCGTGTCAGCCCATAGGCTGGCGCACGTTTCATTTTTCGAGTGCAAAGTTACGCAATCTTTCAAAATTGTCCAATACTCAAAAAATAGTATTTTGTTTGTCATGTTATGAAACTAATACCTAAAAATGATAGATTATGCCTAATATTGCTGGATTTTTTGTGATAGAGCGATAAAAATCCATACAAATGAGGATTTCATATCAGAAGAAAAAGTTGTAATTTTGCACTCGAAAAATGAAACGTGCGCCAGCCTAAGGGCTGACACGCACTTTTTTCTTCGTGCGAGAATGCTTCGCACGTTGCACTCGAAAAGATAATTGTAGAGAAATATATTATGACATCAAAGAAGATTGTGGCTTTAACAGCCGTATTTGCAATTTCAGGAATAACAACAACACAGGCAGATAACATTGAGGCTAATGATAGCGTTTTTGATAATGTTACATTGAAGAATGTGTCAATCGTAGGCACAAAGGTTAATAAACATAATCTCACACCTTCGTCTGTCTCTGTGATGGGGAGCCATCAGATTCAGACTAACCAGATTGGTAATATCGAGGACCTTTCTTCACAGTTGCCTAATATATTCATTCCTGAGTACGGCTCACGACAGACTACCCCTATAATCATGCGTGGTATATACTCAAAGGTGAAGGGTACTGCCGTAGGATATTATGTTGATGGTATGCCTCACTTCGAGCTTTCTGCCTTCAATACTGATATGCTCGATGTCAAGGCGATTGAGGTGTTCCGTGGTCCACAGGGCACGCTTTATGGTCGTAATACTATTGGTGGTGTTATAAATGTATATAACTATACGCCATTCGACTATCAGGGCACTAAGGTGCGTCTGCGCTATGGCAATTACAATACCCTCAAGGCACAGGCATCACATTATGCCTTGCTAAATGATAAGTTCGGTTTCAACGTAAGTGGCTATTACGAGCATAGCGATGGCTATTTCGAAAATGTGACACTCGGAAAGAAAGCTGACAAGCTAAATGCTGGTGGTGGTCGCATAGCGTTGCATTACAAGCCTGCTGATCGTTGGATGTTCCGTCTGTCTTCAAGTCTTGACTATCTCAATCAGGGCGGTTATGCATATTCTGTATATGATCCAGAGGCTGATGTGCTTGCTGATATCAATTACAACCGTCCATGCGGTTACAAGCGTTTGATATCTGGTACAGGCTTCACGGCTAACTATACCACAGATTCATGGAGCTTGAATAGTCAGACATCATTCCAGTATATGCGAGATGATCAGGAATTGGACCAGGACTTTACCGATAAAGATAAGTATTTGGTGACTAATGGCATACGTCACAATGTGATTAGCGAGGAGGTGACTTTGAAATCGGAGCATGAGAGTAGATTTCAGTGGGTTGCTGGTACATTCCTTTTCAACCAATGGGGCACTCAGAATCAAGGCACAAGGACTTTTAATGAGTGGGATGAACAGGGTGTTGGAATTGGGTTCGTGGAACAGCGTTCGCCGTATGATACCAAGTTGCGTGGTGCAGCTCTTTTCGCTCAAGGCTCATACAATGTGGTCGGTGGTCTTTCTGCTACAATTGGTCTGAGACTTGACCATGAATATAATAGTATGGGATATTCACGCAATAAGTTTGACCATAATGGAAATATGCAGATATTGGTGAATGATACTGTATATACAATGAAGTTCACCGAACTTATCCCTCGCTTTGGACTCTCTTATATATTTAATAAGGAGAATATGCTCTTTGTCAATATCACCAAGGGCTATAAGGGTGGTGGCTTTAATGTTTCTGTATCTTCAGAAGAAGACCGCACTTATAATCCAGAGCATAACTGGAACTATGAGATTGGCGCTAAGCTTTCAAATGCAGCTCGTACTCTCTCTGGTGAGGTGACTCTCTTCTATATCGACTGGAAAAATCAGCATATCACTCAGACTGTGCCAGGTGTTGGTAATGTGATAAACAATGCTGGTCACTCAAATAGCAAGGGTGTGGAGCTTTCATTAGCCTATCGCCCTATCACAGACTTCACTATTCTGGCGAACTATGGCTATACATATGCCGAGTTCCTTGACTATAAGAAGAGTGAGACTGCCGATTACTCTGGCAATATGGTGCCTATGGTGCCACGCAACACATTTGCTCTCAATGCTAACTACAGAATCCGCAATGCAGGAACTTTCGATGCAATCACGTTCTCTGCAGGAGTTAATGGAGTAGGAAAGCTCTACTGGCTTGAGGACAATGCAGTATGCCAGCACATGTATGTATTGCCAAACGCACGTGTTGAATTGAAGAAAGGTATGTTCAATCTTGCTTTCTGGGGCAAGAACCTGAGCAATACGAAATATCATAGCTATTACTTTGTGTCATCTGCCAAGTATGCGCAGAAAGGCACGCCAATAACTGTTGGCACCGAATTGACGATTAACTTCTAAGAGCCCACTTCCCCCCCTCTCCCTTCAACACAGGGAGGGTGCTGGAGGGGCGTGAACAATTGGGAATTAACAATTAGCAATTAATAATTAACATAGCCTCACAAGCAATAAAAGGTAATTTAATCCTCGCCCTTTGGGGAGAGGATGCCCATAGGGCAGGTGAGGGACTTTTTATGAACTTAATCGATAAATACAACGTATCTGTACCTCGCTACACGAGCTATCCGCCAGCCAATTACTTCCGCGAAATGAAGGCGGAAGAATATGCTGATGCTGTTCGCCGATCAAATAGCGAAGGTACTCCATTGATATCTTTCTATCTCCACATGCCATTCTGCAAACGTCTGTGCCATTATTGCGGATGTAACTCCTACATCTTGCCACGCACAGGTGATACAGTAGCACGATATATAGATGCTATACATAAGGAGATTGACATAGTGACTGCCGATTTGGACAAGAGTCGCCCTATAAGTCAGATACATTTCGGAGGTGGTAGTCCGACTGCAATGCCTGCATCTGTACTCAAGGAGATAAATGACCATCTGTTATCTCTCTTCCCAACAATAGAGAAACCAGAGATTGCAATTGAGTGTCATCCTGGTTATCTGTCAGAACAAGACTGGATATCACTAACAGAAAGCCATTTTAACCGCTTCTCTATCGGTGTGCAAGACCTTGATACAAAGGTGCTTGAAACTGTTGGGCGCACACCAAGTAATCTTCCTCTTGAGGAGATTATGAAGATATTGCGTTCTGCTGGTGCTACTGTTAATATGGATTTCCTCTTCGGACTCCCATATCAGACTCCTGCTTCTTTTGCAAAGAATATAGAGAAGGCAATCCAACTGCATCCTGATCGTCTCGTGACATTCAGCTATGGTCATGTGCCTTGGGTGTTCAAGCGTCAGCAAGTGCTTGAGAAACATGGGCTTCCTGCTACTGAGGAAAAACAGAAAATGTATGAGGTTGCTGCCGATATGCTTCATGAGGCTGGATATAAGAGTATCGGACTTGATCACTTCGTCTTGCCAGACGATGAACTCTACAAGGCATTGGAGGCTGGACTTCTCTATCGCAACTTCCAGGGGTATTGCACACGTCGCACAACAGGGCAGGTATATGCCTTCGGTGCAACGGGTATCAGTCAGCTTGATAGCACATACGCCCAGAACACAAAGGATATTCAGGAGTATATCGACACTACTCTCGGCGGCTCATTAACCACTCGCAAGGGCTATGCCCTCACGCCACAGGAGCGTATTGCCAAGGAGGTTATTGAACGCCTTATGTGCAACTATCGCCTGAACTGGAATGAGATAGCCTCTACTATGAAGATAAGCGTGGAGGAGGTTAAGGCTGCGCTTCACTATGAAGAGGCACAGCTAAAAGAAATGGCTGTTGATGGCCTGTTTGAAATGACAGAAAGCGGTATTGTAATGACAACTGCAGGGCATCCGTTTGTTCGCAACGTGGCAGCAGCCCTCGATCCTCTCATGCAGAATACGGATAAGAAATTCTCTAAGCCTATTTAAAATGAAAAAAGATATTGTAATCATTGGAGCTGGCATAACAGGCATGACATGTGCCTATGAACTGCATCGCAAAGGAAAGAATATACAGATACTTGAGTGCCAGAACCGCATCGGTGGTCAGATTAACACTCAGAAGATAGGCAATTTCACTTTTGAAAGCGGTCCTAATACTGGTGTTGTGAAGCATCCAGAGGTGGCAGAACTTTTCGAGCAACTTGGTGATGCTTGTGAACTTGAAACTGCTCTTGAGTCAAGCAAGCGTCGTCTTGTGTGGAAGGGCAATAAATTCCATGCACTTCCGTCAAGTCTTGCAACGGCATTGAAGACACCACTCTTCACATGGTATGATAAATTCCGCATACTCGGAGAGCCTTGGCGCAAGAAGGGTAATGATCCTTACGAGTCTGTGGCTTCATTGGCAGAACGTCGTCTTGGCAAGTCATACGTCCAGTATGGTGTTGATCCGTTCCTCTCAGGTGTATATGCAGGAGATCCTTATAAGTTGCCTGTTCGTCTTGCACTTCCAAAGCTCTATAATCTTGAACAGCAATACGGTTCTTTCATCAAGGGAAGTATTGCCAAGGCAAAACTTCCAAAGACTGAGCGTGATCGTAAGGCAACAAAGAAGGTGTTCTCTGCAAAGGGAGGCTTTACTAACCTTGTAAATGCACTTGCCAATGCTATCGGAAATGAAAACATCACTACTGGGGCTCAGAATATCACTATCAATCCTGAAGGTGAAGGTTGGATAATAACCTATCAGAAGGATGGCGAACAGCAGCAGATACATGCCTCAAAGGTTGTAACTACTTGTGGAGCTTATTCTTTGCCAGAGCTTCTGCCATTCGTAGATGCAGAGACGATGAAAGACCTCAGCAACCTCTACTATGCACCAGTCGTGCAGATTGGCGTAGGTATGAACGATTGCGGTGATAATCAATGGATTGCGTTTGGCGGTCTTGTACCATCGCGCGAGAAAAAACAGGTACTCGGCATCCTCTTCCCATCTGCTTGTTTCGAGGGCAGAAGTCCTCAGAAGGGTGCAGCTATGGCATACTTCATAGGAGGCGCACGTCATCCAGAGATGTTGAAGAAGACAGACGAGGAGTTTGAAAAACTCGTTAACGATTGCCTTGTTGATATGCTTAAATTCCCTAATGGAACAAAGGCTGATGCTATCAAGGTGTTCCGTCATGAACGTGCCATACCACAGTACGAGGCTTCTTCTGATGCTCGTTTTGCTGCTGTTGATAAGATTCAGAAACAATATCCTAACCTCCGTATCGCAGGTAATCTTCGTGATGGTATCGGCATAGGCGACCGTATCAAGCAAGGCTTTGACGAAGCGGAAATATTGGCGGCTATTTAAGAAGAATGCGAAGGCATGTTAATTGTTAATTATTAATTGTTAATTGTTCGAGTTTTCCTGTGCACTGGATCCAACGACTATATACATCTAACACCGAAGGGCAGAAATTCAATCTCTTCACCTTCTTTTGCCTCTACATAGCGCAGTCTTTACCAATGACGTTCTTCTCTACGGCATTGCAAGTTACTATGCGTCAGGCATCTTTTTCGCTATCCGCTATTGCGGTACTCCAGCTTATAAAGCTTCCGTGGGTTCTCAAGTTCTTGTGGTCGCCAATGGTTGACCGCCGATGCAACACGATGAAAGGTTATCGCCGTTGTATCTTCATTAGCGAGGGGATCTATGCGGCTATAATCCTCTTCGTGGGGCATCTTGATCTGCATGAGGATTTCTATTTCATCTTAACGCTGATCTTCTTGTCGCTCGTTGCATCTGCTACGCAGGATATTGCAACGGATGCCCTTGCCGTACTCACCTTTAGGAAGAAAGACAAAGGACTTGTCAATAGTATGCAGTCGCTTGGTAGCTTTGCTGCCACACTCATAGGTAGCGGTTTCTTGCTCGTGCTTCTCCAGAAGTACGGTTGGCACTATGTATTGCCTTTCATGAGTATCTTCGTACTTATTGCCATAATTCCACTTTGGCATAACAAGAAACTGAAACTCATACCCCAACCAGCTTCTGAGCCTGTTTCAAAAGCCGATTTCGTTTGGTTCTTTACTCGCAAGAGTATCTGGCGACAAATAGGCTTCCTTGCTTTGTATTATGCTGGCATTATAGGTTCTCTCTCCATGTTCCGACCATACCTTGTTGACCTCGGATATTCAATGAAGGAGATTGGCATAATGAGTGGTGTGTTTGGTTCTGCTGCTGCCTGTGTTGCATCACTTGTCAGCGGACAACTAATTACCCGTTTCGGTAGTTTCGTTACCCGAAGGATAGTAGCCGTTTGTTCGCTTTTCGCCATGCTCTATCTTTACTTTATAACCAACGATACTCCTACCTATCCACTCGTTCTCGGTGGCTTGATACTTGTATGGTTCTGCTATGGCATGAGTACCGTTGTAGTATATACCACAGCTATGGATAATGTGCGTGTAGGTAGAGAGGGGACAGATTTTACAGTACAGACAGTTATAACCCATCTCAGCGGTCTTATAATCACATTGGTAAGCGGAAAAGTGGCTGATCTCTTTGGACATCACAATCTCTTTTTGTTTGAGGCAGTACTCACTATTATCACGGTGGTGTATGTGTTCCTTATGTTCAGCAAGAAGAAAGAAGTTAAGGCCTGATGATAACCGTCCCAGTCTTAGTAGCTGCCCCAGAAGGCTATGCCCAGCGTTTTGTTGAGGCTTTGAAAGCGTGTAATACTGATAGGTTCTGCTTTGAACCTATCAGCATTCCTCTAATCCGTACCACCCCTTGCGGGGATGTTTCGAAGATTATCAGTCAGGCACAGGATTATGATTATATGGTGTTTACAAGTCGTAAGGCTATCCTTGTGCTATCTGATTATCTCAAGAAAAACAATATTTCTCTTGATTCAATCCGCTTGCCAAAGGCTTGTGCCATAGGCAAGGACAACGAGGCTTTGTCGTTGCTTGACATTACTCCTGCTTTTATTTCCACAGAACCAAGTTTAAAGGGAATTGCCGATGAATTGCGTAATCGTTTCAAGGAATTCCCTCAACATTCAGCCCGACCACGCATAGCCGTTTTAGGTCCTCGTGTTGAAGGCCTTACTGAGCCTGACACCGTGCCTAATTTCCTCAGGGAACTCCATGCTATTGAGGCTGATGTAACCTATATAACGGCGTATATCACCCGTCCTGCTACGGAGCAAGCCCTTCGCGAAGCAGAAGCACTATTGCGTGATAAAATACAATGGGTAGCGTTCACAAGTGCTACCGAGGCACAAGTTTATAAGCGTTTGAGCCATAACACCAAGCCCACCCTTGCCTGTTTCGGACCTTATACCGCGCATTGTGTAAGGAAAGAAGGGCTAAATGTTCGATTCACTTCCCCCGATTACAGTAGTTTTTCTGCCTTTGCCAAGCATCTTAAGGAGTTTATTCTTTCCACTTCTGAGAATGCTTAGAATCCTCTTATCCTATATTTATCCACCCTTGTTTCTCCAATGATAATACCATTATAATACCATCATATTACAATTATAATACCATTATATTACCATAAACTATGGTATTTTAATGGTATTTATATAGTATCTTTATGGTGTTTATATGGTATTTACTACCTACCTAAAGCGAAGGAATTTCAGACTTTTGACCTGTGTTCTTCTTGTTTTTCGGCTAATATTATTTGATTTTGATTGAAAAAGATTGAAAAAGATGGAAAAAGGACAATGATAAAAGAGATGGAAAATACATGGAAGGAATGTGAAATCTCTGATTTGGATACGTTGGAAGATTGGAATGTTTGGCATTTTCCGTCTAAGGAAAAAAGAACGCCACCAGTTTTGGGATATTAGAATAAGAAAAAGGTCAAGTCCTGCTTTACGCTGGATCTTGACCTTTTCTTGTTACCTGATATAAATACAACCTTTATTTTACCTTAGCTTAATACCTCGTCATCTTTCCCCAAATCAAAATCAAAAGTTTATCCCCTTTAACATAATTATTACACTTATTTCCGAGTGCAAAGGTATGAAGTTTTTTCATATTGTGCAAGTTTTTTTGTTTCATAAACTTTGTGATTTATACCATGCAATAAATTTTACATTTGCGCAATAGTGCAATATAGCATTGCTGAATAGTGCAAAATATGTTGCATATTTGCAAATGTGCTCGTACACAATACTTTAAACGGTGTTTTTGTACATCGAAATTTTATCATCTTCATTTATTGTGCTCATGCATGAAAATGAAATAATTGAGCGAAAATTTGTGTATTTCAAGGAATTTTTTTATTTTTGCAGTTAAATAATCCTTTTCAATACAGGGAAAGAAGGTATTTCTTACCCAAGCTAACACCTAAAACTATTTAGATATGAAAAATATTTTGACTATAATTATGTTTCTCGTCTTCTGGTCTTCTGCTTATGGACAGGTGGCTTACGAGAGCATAGATATAAAGACCGCGAACAACTATCAGTATATCGCGACATACAACTCGTCTGCGAACAAGAAATATGCTGATGTGAAGAAGTGGCTAAAAGCAAATATCAGCGATTTCAACAAGACCGTCATTTCTGATGATCCTCAGGCTTGCAAGATTGTTTTCAGTCCTGAGATAATGTACGAGCAGTCAGAGGCAAAGACTCATTATCTTGTGGCGAATGTTGGTGTGGAATGTCGTGATGACAAATTCAGGATAAGACTGCTTGAGATAAAGAGAAAGACGGTTACGACGACCTGTAATTACCTTACTGAGCCTAATAAGATTTACCGAACTCGCAACTATAATGCGAATGAGGAGATAAAGGAGTTTGATAGATATAAGCAGTTGTTTGCCAAGCAAAACCTTACAAGTGATGAGGCTAAGGCTCTGAAAGACCTCAAGCGTTATGCAAACGTAACAAGAGAGGAGGTAATAGAAAAGGAGATGAAACCATATATCGACATGCAGAAGGCTATTGCGAAGTTGGTTGATGGTATAGAAAATGCAATAAAAAGCGCAGAATGACAATTTTGATGACGTATGTTTAACGTTTGCATTATCGCAAATAATCCTATTAGATTTGTCCTTTTTTCCATAGCAAAAAGAATATACTGCGGTATTTTCTTAAAATTGTTAAAAATATTTGGAAAACTACGGATTTTTATGTAATTTTGTAACTGTTATTCCTCTACCCATTACAATATAAAACACGTGAGTCATAATGAAAAAAAAATGTAACCAAATCCTAACGTTTGTTTTGGCATTTTTTATGCCAATGATTAGTTATGCGCATGATGTTGAGGTCGATGAAATCTTCTACAACCTCAATAGTGAGAGTAAAGAAGCAACGGTGACTTACAGGGGAGACAGGTCTGACAACGAGGATTACACAAGGTCCTTCAAAATTCCTTCAAGCATAGTATATAACGGTACAAGGTATAGCGTGACGGCTATTGGTGATGGTGCATTCAATAACTGTATCCGACTTCGTTCTGTCACTCTGCCTAACACCATAACATCTATTGGAGAAAAGGCTTTTGCAAAGTGCAATGGTCTTACTTCATTCACAATCCCAGCTTCTGTAACCAATATCGGAAAGAAGGCTTTCTATCTTTGTACAGATATCACTTCTATTGTGATTCCTAATTCTGTGCGATCTATCGGCAGTCATGCTTTCTTCGGATGCTCAGAATTGAAGTCTCTTACTCTTTCTAATGCCCTTACTTGCATTGGCGATAGCACATTCTCTTATTGTGCAAAGCTCACATCTATCACTATGCCAAACTCGATAACGAGTATTGGTCGTGGAGCTTTCAGCCGTTGCACAGCTCTCGTATCGGTTAAGTTCCCTGGTTCGCTGAAGAGTATAGGTGATGGTGCTTTCCGTGGTTGTGCAGCACTCACCTCTCTCGATATACCTAACACGGTAAAGACTATTGGCGAAAGAGCCTTTGCAAGCTGTTTCGGCTTTGATTCTGTTACTATCCCAAGATCAGTTACAAGAATCGGCAATAAGGTCTTTGCAGATTGTCGTAATCTCAAGACTGTTATCAACCTCTCAAGAGTCCCACAGAAGATTAATGTCAATACCTTTGCTCAATATGGCACCTTGCATGTTGCAAAGGGCTGTAAGGCAGCATACGAGAATGCAGAATGTTGGAGAGATTTCTGGATTGTTGATGACATGATGTAACCCTTGCTCAAAATTGTTTATATCAGATACACAGATTGCACAGATAAAGAGGAGCGCCTTCTTTTCTGTGCAATTATTATTTAACGTGAATTCGATGAAATAAAGGGAAGCGGATTTATCTGATTTATCTGAAATAAATCGCGAAAACATTACTGCGCCAGCTATCAGATACATCGGATAAATCCGTTTCCCTTATTATTTTTTCAGTATAATCGCAAAGAAATCTGTTTATATGAAGATTCCTCAAACTCACGTTATTTAATGTCTGTTTGCAATATCGGTAAATATTTGTATTATTCCGTGTATTGTTTGTGCTTTTCCGAGTTTTTCGCAGGAAATGTGCGTATTTCTTTGTTTTTGATTGAAAAAAGACGTATCTTTGCAAAAAATAACTACTAATCAAAACATAATACTTCTATGATCAAACATATTGTAGCATTCTCAATAATGGCACTTGTCGGTTTTGTACCGATGAAAGCGCAGTCGTATAAAGTCCCTGTTTCTGAGGCTGACGAGCCTATGATGAAAGGTGATTTTGAGCCTACTTGGGAATCTCTTCGAACATACGAGGTGCCCGAATGGTTTCGCGATGCTAAGTTTGGTATCTGGGCACATTGGGGACCTCAATGTGTGGAAGGCTCTGGCGACTGGATGGCTCGTGAGCTATATATGGAAGGCAGTTGGAAATATCAATATCATCGTGAGAAGTATGGACATCCATCGGAGTTCGGCTTTAAGGATATACTTCCTCTCTTCAAGGCAGAGAACTGGAATCCTGAGCAGTTGGTTAAGTTCTATGCCGAGGAATGTGGTGCTCAGTATTTCTTTGCACTTGGCAATCATCATGATAATTTCGATCTCTGGGATAGTCGTTATCAAGAGTGGAACTCTAAAGCCATAGGCCCTCATAAGGATTTGCTTGAGGGCTGGGCAAAAGCTGCAAAGAAGGCTGGTCTGCCTTTCGGAATCTCATTTCATGCAGATCATGCCTGGACATGGTATGAGCCAAGCCGCCGCTTTGACCTCAAGGGCGAGAAGAGAGGCGTGAAATATGATGGTTGGCTGACAAAGGAAGATGGTTGTAAGCCTAATGCCGATGGTACGGACAAGTGGTGGAAGGGGCTTGATCCTCAGAAACTCTATGCACAGGATCATGATTTATCTGATAGGACTTGGGATAATGGGGCCATCCACAGCCAATGGGGGTGGGAGAATGGAGCGTGTCTGCCGACAAAGGATTATGTGACTAATTTCTATAACCGCACTCTTGATGCTATTAACAGGTATGATCCTTCGCTCATCTATTTTGATGTTACGGTTTTGCCATTCTATCCTGTGAGTGATGCCGGAATGAAAATAGCGGCTCACATGTATAATAAGGGTAAGGGTGCAAATGGCAAGACCGATAGGGTAGTGTTCGGAAAAATCCTTACCGATGAGATGAAGGAGGCTCTTGTATGGGATGTGGAACGAGGAGCGCCAAATAAGATTATGGAGCGTCCTTGGCAATGTTGCAACTGTATAGGCGACTGGCACTATAACACGGATGTCTATGAAAAGAATCGATACAAGAATGCGGCTGCTATTGCAAAGCTTCTTGTTGATATTGTCTCAAAGAATGGAAATATGCTGCTAAGCGTTCCACTTCGTGCAGATGGTACTCCTGACGAGAAGGAACTTGCCATTATGAAGGAGTTTGGAGCGTGGATGAAAATCAATAAGGAGAGTATCGTAAAGACTCGTCCGTGGAAGATTTTCGGAGAAGGCCCTATTGCCAATGCAGATATCAAAATTAATGCCCAGGGGTTTAATGACGGACAATACACAAAGGCAGGTTCTGAGGAGATACGTTTCACTCAGTCAAAAGACGGAAATGTTGTTTATGTCACAGCCCTTGCATGGCCTAACGATCAAAGTATAAAGGTTCGTGCCTTGTCAGAAGGAAATACTCTTTGTCCGCAGAATATAAAGAAGGTAGAGCTTCTTGGTTATGGTAAGGTGAAGTACGAGCGTACCGCCGATGCCCTCACCGTGTCTTTGCCTACCCCTATCAATAATATTATGCCTGTGATTAAGGTCACGCTAAAGTGATTGCAAAAATCATGTGATAAATTTGGAGATATGAATGAAATTGTTTATTTTTGCACTCAGAATTGCGAAAGCAAGGAATGTGAATTTTATTAACTGTGCATTAGCACTAAAAAACGATGGAAAAAAATGCCAGAGCTAAACGAATATCACAAGGAACAAATAAAGCAGAAGCAAATATTCATGGCCTTTATGAAGGCGCATCCTCTGTCGCAAGAAGAGTGCTTGAATCAATGCAGGCGCTTGCGGGAACAACGTCTTGCAAGGGAGTCCAGATCTCAGAATTAGAGAAATGGGCAAAAGCTAATGGATGTTGGATTGAAAAACCAGAATCACTTGGCATTTATGCAGATAGAGGCTCTGAGAATGAAGTCTATGTGTCGCATGATGGTACGGAGGTCATAAAGTATAATGACTTCAGGTATTCTGACGATAATTTAGAACCATTCTTTGAAAGATATGAAGCTCAGAATTATTATTTCCCTTATTGCGGCTACAATTTTATTGGCATGGGACGTAATAGGGATGGTAAGGTCTGTGCCGTTATGACGCAGCCCTTTATTGTTGCTGAGCGTGAGGCGACAGAAGAAGAGATTTCTAATGAAATGAATCGTATGGGATTCTGTACAGAATATGAAGGGGAATGCTATACGAACGGTTGTCATGACATCTATGATGCATTGCCTAACAATGTCTTGCTTGGTGTGGATGGTCGTTTATATTTTATAGATACGATAATTTATAAGTCTTCAAAAGATAATATTTCTATTTACCGGAAACAGTCTCCCCGATTTTAGAAATTACTTTTTCTTTGGGATAAATATACAGAAGGTTTCAAACAACAATTCCGTGAACACATCGGCAAGCGTATTGATGGTTAATGCATAGGGTATTATGCTTTCTGTGCAAGGATGTGATTACTTTCTGTCTTATAACCGTGTTCCGTGGATGCAGAATGCGCCAATCCGTAGTGTGTTGAATGTTCAGATGTCTGGTTCTGAGACTATTGAATGGCCAGACCTTGATGTTGATCTCGAAATAGATAGTCTTCGTCATCCAGAACGCTATCCGCTCGTAATCAAGCGGAATGCGTTGGATTATGTTGGGGATTAACCTCCATATTTTTCTTGCATTAATGCGATATTAACGTGTTATTAGTGGAAATTAATGTTTTCTAACGGAATTGGAACATTAATATCCGTTAATCTCACATTAATATCGCGTTAATTTTTTAGCAGCTAACTGATAAAATAACATAGTTTTAATTTATCTAACTCACGTTATAAGGTAATTCGTAATTACGTTTACTTATAGCTCTCGTATGCCTTACCAAATGCTTCTTCCCCGCAATAGCTATCGTAAAGGGCGGTATCGCTAAGGCATAATTGCTGAGAAGAGACAATCTTATCACGACCTTGTCCTCTGCCATGAACCACAGAAAAGGCGTATGAATATTCTTCCGTATCAGCAACCCTTACCGCCAATTTGCCGTCAATGTTGCATAATGAGAAGCGAGACATATTAGATAGGCTTTCAAGCACAGGAATCTCACCAATCTTTGTTGCATTTGTATTGTCAAGACTAACGACAATCGAACAGCACGTTGGATGTGCGATTTCCTCATCTAAAGCCGTTACACGCTTCTGTCTTAACAGAATCACCTGCAAACTGTCATTATTCGTCCAGCCCTCGTTATTTCGGCATATAATGGACGAAAGAATACGTTCCTCTGTCTGGTCGTTTATTTCCAAATCACCCACGTTAATATCAGAAATAAACGCACCATCCCTGAACTCATAATTAACGGAAGTAATACGACCTTGAGCCACCACGTATGGAGCAAGCACAAACTTAAACGACTCTTTCTGTGCGTTTGTCAGCCAAACGGGAGTCTTCATAAGATTATAGCTTCGGAAAAAGCTCGACGCATTCTTATTGCCTATGATACCTTCAAAATTCTGCTGCAAATACCCCTTGATGTATTTGTAAGTGTTGAGGATATTATTCATCTTTATGCGCTGTTTCATCTGCGCCTCGGTCTTAGGGTTGCCCATCTTGGTTGGTTTAGACCTGCCAATAGTCTCACCATTCACCTCGTAATAAATGGTATTGACACTCTTTCCTGACACTTTCCCAAATGAAGATTTTACTTTAACCATATCTTTTCCTTTCTAAAATAATTAGTTCTTATTCTTAACATACTCCATCACTTCACCATCGTTTGTCCATAGATACTCCATCGAAACGATGGACTTGCGATGGAGTAACGATGGAGTAACGATGGAGTATCTACCTTGTTACTGCCTGCAAAGATACTACTTTTTCCGGAAGAAAAAGAAATCAAAAGCACAAAAAATGTAAAAATGCTCATAGAATCTCTTTTTTGCTAATTTTCCAGACTATAGTTGCCTCTCTAATTTTGGAGAAATATGTAATATATCAGCGTTTCCATGTGTAAAAATAAAAAAACTTACCCTGAGTGCGCTGTTCCTATGGGAAGCAGGGTAAGTATGTTGTTGCAAGGATAAGAAGAAATTTTCATTTTTGCAAATTCTTTACTGAGAAAATGAGGAAAACACATTGTTTTGAGCCAGAGATAAAGGAAAAATATGCTTAAAATGAAAATTCATTGATAATTTCTGTTGTCATTTCAAAAAAAATGTTTATATTTGCAACGTCATAACCAGTTAATGGTATGACACCATAATAAAGAAAAGCGTCACTCACGCTTTGTCAATTGTCTAATTGAAACGTCGGAACTTTCAGTTGAGAATCAATGACAAATGTCAGAAGTGGATGCTTACGGGTATGTGTGAACAATATCCGGAGTGTGCGATAGCGAAAGCTTTTCTGCACACTTTTTGGGTATATTAGTTTATCATACAAGCGTAGGTGCTACTCTCTCTCGTCAATTCTCAGGGTTTCCGACGACCTCAATTAGTGGACGAGTAGAAGTGGATACCTACGTTCTTCTTTTTTGTGGTAAACCTTATCTATTAATACCGCCTTAATCAGGTATCTTTTGGCACAAAATAAATCAATATGAAAAAGTTATTCTACATCTTAGTGACAATGCTTACAATGGTAAGCCTTAATTCAATGGCTGATGATGAGTATAAACTCTATCTCCACAACAATTACCCCAACTCCAACGGAGAATTTGTCAATAGAGAAGAAATAAGTGAAACATACTGGGTTAAATTATACGATTTCATCAATTGGCATACCCTTTACACAGATAGTGCAAAGACAAAGTGGTTCACGTACACCAACGATATGTTTCCAACTTGTGAGGGCTATGAGTTTGAGGGCTATTATCATGAATACAATGACTGGCAAGAAGACGAAAAAGCCTTTTACATGGTCACTTGGTCTGATACTAAAGTAACAGAACCTGATTTTGGCACTTGTATGTGGAACGTTAAGAAATATTTTGGTACAACCGAAGTGCATCTTTATGCTCACTGGAAGAAAATAGAGAATAACACAGGCATAAATCAGATTGAAAGTGTACGGGGAGCAGGGGACATATATACTCTTAATGGTGTGAAGATTAAGGAAATCACACAGAGCGGAGTTTATATAGTAAACGGCAAAAAAATATATGTCAAAAAATAATAACTACTTTCAAAGGCTCACATTACGTGAGCCTTTCTTTTTGTTAAAGAGATTCTATATTTTTACTCGTGATTGAAATTTGTACAATATAGAAAATCTGTGGTCAATAAGGAAGTTCGAGCGAGAGGGGCAATAATGCAATTATTATGGTGGAAGAGTGTATAGAATACACGGTTTTGTGCTGTTATTATCTTAAAAAGTGTTGGATAAACAAAATATCATCATGATTTCTTGTTTTCTCGGGAAAAAAAGTGTATTTTTGCGAAATATTTCCGACGAATGTAAGTAGAAAACATTGTCGGATGTATGACATATAGCTTTTTTTTGACATTATCTGTCTATAAAAACATTTGTATCATTCCTGATATGTCAATATCTTCTGTCGCATTGGTTAATGGGCAGAAAAACTCCTGTTTAGGAGTCAAATTTCGAGAAAATGTAGCAGAAAATGCTACCTCCTCCTACCAAAAGTCATTTGAAGGGGTGTCCCCCAATTGTGCGCATACGTCAAGTGCGGAAAGCAAGTGGTATCTGATGCGTGCTGCCTATGGTCAGGAGAAGAAGGCTGAGGAGATTCTGATGCAAATGGAGGGCGTGGAAAAGGCGTATGTTCCGCAATGGTACAAGGAGCGTGCCTTTGGTGGAAAGAAGAAGAGAATACTCGTAAGTATAATTCCCAATAACATTTTTGTAAGGAGTTCGGAGCGTGTGCTTGCCAATGTGGTGGGCAGAGAGCCGTTGGCGTTCCTGCATTTCAGCTATCAGCCACACAAGGATGAGTTTGGCAGACCTATCGGTACTGGTCGAATTCCTGTGGTGATTCCTGACAGGCAGATGGACTCTTTCATTAGGTGGGTGGATGCTGATGCCGAGGATAAGATCTTTAGGCAGACTTCATTCATCTTTAAGGAAAATGATCTTGTAAGAGTTACCGAGGGCGTGTTTGAAGGACTTGTAGGGCATATCGTCCGCCTAAAGGGACAGACACGTGTCGGGGTGAATATTGACGGTATAGGGTTTATCTCTACTGCATATATTCCGAAGAATTGTTTGGAGAAGATAGATTAAAGAGCGGCCCCTAACGGCCCCTCACCCGTCCTACGGACACCCTCTCCCCAAGGGGCGAGGGAAAAGTTAGTAAAAATTCCACATAAGCGAATAAATGTAATATCCCCCTCGCCCCTTGGGGAGAGGATGCCCGCAGGGCAGGTGAGGGGCTGTTTTTAGATTTATATATGAAATATGCACTTGTGACTGGAGGATCCAGAGGTCTGGGCAGGGCTGTATGCCTTGCTGTGGCAGAGATGGGGATTCCTGTAATAATAAATTATCAGAGAAATAAAGAGGCGGCTGAGGCGGTAAAGGCTGAGGTTGAGGCGAATGGCGGTAATGCAGAGTTGATGCAGTTTGACGTTGCAGATAAGGCTCAGGTTGATGCTGCTCTCGATGGTTGGGAGGCTAATCATCCAGAAGACTATATCGCCTATCTCGTGAATAATGCAGGTGTCAGAAAAGATAATCTTATGTTTATGATGCCTGAGGCTGACTGGCACGCTGTGCTTAATGTTACACTCAATGGTTTCTATAATGTCACAAGTCATCTTCTCACAAAGATGATGATGCGCAAGCATGGTGGTAGTATTGTCAATATGGCTTCTCTTTCAGGATTGAAGGGAATGCCTGGTCAGGTGAACTATAGTGCTGCTAAGGCTGCTCTTATTGGTGCTACCAAGGCTCTTGCACAAGAAACTGCTGCGAGAAACGTGACTGTGAATGCCGTTGCTCCTGGTTTTATCGAGACTGATATGACCAAGGATCTGCCACAGGATGAGCTGAAGAAGCTTGTGCCTATGAACAGATTTGGCAAGCCAGAGGAGGTCGCTGCCCTTGTGAAGTTCCTTCTTTCTGATGCTGCTTCATATATCACGGGTGAGTGTATTTCGATTAATGGAGGACTTCTTTAAATGAAAAATGAAAAGTGAAAAATTATAAAATACAAGTTGGTATTTGAGTGAATAGTGAATAACGAATAGATAATAATACTAAATACTGGCGGACGCCCTTGTGCAAGCATTATTCTGGTGGCTACAAGTATTTTTCACTATTCACTTACAATTGTAATCTGTATTTTTCATTGTTCATTTTTAATTTTATAATTTAAATTATGTCAAAGCGAGTCGTAATAACAGGTATGGGCATATGGTCTTGCCTGGGTACAACAATAGAAGAGGTGAAGAACTCTCTTTATGAGGGTAAGTCGGGTATCGGACTTGAGAAAGAGCGTCTGGAATATGGATATCAGTCAGCTCTGACAGGTATTGTTGAGCAGCCAAAGCTCAAGGGACTTATCGACCGCCATATGCGTAGAGGCTTCTCTGAGGAGGCAGAATATGCATATATGGCTTCTCGTCAGGCTTTCGAGATGGCAGAGATAAGCGATGAGTATCTGTTGCAGAATGAGGTTGGCTGTATCTTTGGTAATGACTCTTCGGCAAAGCCTGTTATTGAGTCGGCTAAGATTATGGAAGAGAAGCGTGATACTGAGCTTCTTGGTCAGAACTTCATCTTCCAGGCGATGAACTCAACCGTCAATATGAATATGAGTACGGTTTTCCATTTGAGAGGCGTGAACTTCAGCGTAAGTGCTGCTTGTGCAAGTGGTAGTCACTCTATAGGTTTGGCTTATATGCTCATCAAGCAGGGCCTTCAGGATATGGTGCTCTGTGGAGGTGCTCAGGAAGTGAACTATTATTCTATGGCTTCTTTCGATGCCCTTGGAGCTTTCTCAAAGCGTATGGATGAGCCAACAAAGGCTTCACGTCCTTTTGAGCGTGATCGTGACGGCTTGATTCCAAGTGGTGGAGCGGCTGCTCTTGTGCTTGAGGATTATGATCATGCTGTGGCTCGTGGTGCAAAGATAATAGCAGAGGTTGTGGGCTATGGTTTCTCTTCAAATGGTACGGCTGTTATTAGTCAGCCAAGCGATGAGGGTAGTGTTATTGCTATGTCACGTGCCTTGAAGGATGCTGGTATTGATGTGAAGGATGTTGACTATATCAACGCTCATGCTACAAGTACCCGTCAGGGAGATATGTATGAGGCTATTGCTTTGGATCGTATGTTCCATGGACAACATGCCCTTATAAGTTCAACAAAGGGAATGACAGGTCATGAGTGCTGGATGGCAGGTGCTTCTGAGATTGTATATTCTGCTATTATGATGCAGAATAACTTTGTTGCTCCTAATATCAATTTTGAGAATCCTGACGAGCATTCTGCAAAACTGAATATCGCAGCTAAGACCGTTGATACCGAGGTTAATGTTGTTCTCAGCAACTCTTTCGGTTTCGGCGGAACAAATAGTGCGCTTGTGATTAAAAAAGTTTAGAGAATTGAGGTTAGAGGTTAGAGATTAAGATATTAAGAATTTAAATACTAAAATTTATGAAAAAGATTATTTTCCTGTTTGTTGCTCTTCTTTCAGTAATAACAATGTCTGCTAAGGACGATGTGACGGTAAAGAGCGGTTCTCTTGCAGAGGTTAAGGCTGCTGGTAGTCTTTTGTGTATATTGTTTGGGATTATTCTTCTGCTACATTGGAGGGCAAGAATGTTGATGCGTTCCTCAAAGAAAAAGGTGCAGATTGGGTAGCTGGCTATCCACAGGAACTTGCAGAGGCAGAAGCCGAGTTTGCAAAAGCTCTTGGTAAGAGCAAATTCGTTAATGTAACAACTGAAAAAGATCAGGCTCAGTATATCATTACTATTAAGGTGAAGGATTTCAACTACGGTAATACCGCCGTTGCTGTATGGGTTGGTATGGGTGCTGGTGATGCTCACTTTAACGCTACTGTGGAATTTACCAAGAATGGCAGTAAAGAAACTGTCGCTGTGCTTGATGCTGATGGTGTTCCTGGTGGTGGTTTTGGTAATGAGGCTCGTCGTAGAGATGCATACGAGGAACTTGGTGAGTGTTTAGTGAAGATTATCAAGAAAGCAAAGTAATGACTAATTACTAATTACGAATTACTTGATTGGCTTTATTCGCTAATTGGGTGTTTGTGATTGATTATTGTAAATAGATAATTAGTAATTTGTAATTCGTAATTAATAAAATGAGAAGGATTTTATTTGTCATTTTTGCGTGTCTGTCTCTTTGTTGCTATGCGCAGGTGCCATTCAACAATGAGGTGGTGACAGGTTCCTTTTCTTCTTTGAAAGGACAGTCTGCTAATCTGGAAATTGTTTATAACAAGATTCATGGCATGCCAGAGGCTGACTTTGCTGCTTATGAGAAGGACTGGAATGTGGATAAGCCTGAGATTGAGAGTATAATCTGGTCGAAGGCTAATGATGGCGTAAAGTCATTGTGCCATCTGAACATGGGCAATAAGGCAGAGCAGACTGTAAGAATCGTGGTAAACTCTGTCAGCGTAAAGGGTGACTATTCCTTTGAGATTCAGTTTCTTGACAAGAGCGAGAAGGTTCTCGGTAAGATAGAAGGCTTGTTTGGCAAGGGCGGAATGTTCGGTACTAAACTGAATCTTATCAAGGATGGTGCCAAGAGCACGGGTAAGAGGACAGGTGCTCTGCTGAGGAAATATATTAATAAGTAGCTCCTAACCCAATAGGGAAAGGTATTTATATAGAAAGAATGACAAAAAAGGTATTTCTGTTCCTTGCCACTTTGTTCTGCTGCATTGGTATGTTTGCACAGAATGTAGGGGATTCTGGAAATGGACTCAAGCGAGGTTTCCGTGGTATAGCCGAATTAGGTTATGAAGTGGCAATAAATGATGATGGCGATAATTCTCCTATTCTCAACCTCTCAGGTGGCTATCAGTTGAATTCGTATGTATTTCTTGGTGCAGGTATAGGATTCAGACACTACAATGATAACGACAAAACTTCTGTGCCTATCTTCTTCAATTTCAGGTCTGATTTCGTAAATACGAAGGTCAATCCATTTGTTGATGTGAAGTTAGGTCTTTCTCCTTCTTATTCAAGAGGCTTTGGTTCTGTAGGCATGGGATGCAGGTTCAAGGTTGGAGAGAAGTTGGGGTTGTCGGTTTCTGCAGGTTTTGAGGTTCAAGATCTGGAAAATAAAGAGGATCACTCTGAAGATTGCGGCATCTATCTTGATTATATGGGTGGTGCATTCATAAAAATGGGTGTTGATTTTTGATTATAAGCCCACCCAGGCCCTCCAAAAGGAGGGATGCGATATACATTTTCGCTAATGGTGGGACTTTATTACTATAAAACATCCTTCCCTTTGGGAAGGCTTGGTTAGGCTTGATATATGAATTTATTTCCCGACTTAAAGAAAAGGTACACTAAGGATGATATGTCCGCTCGTGAGGCTCAGCGTTTGGCTGAGTTCATAGCGTGGGGACCTATCGTGTTTCAGGCTTCACGCTTGGTGGTAAAGTTTGGCATCCTTGATGCGCTTTGCGATAGCAAAGATGGTCTGACTGAGGATGAGGTCGTAGAGAAGACCGGGTTGTCGAAATATGCTGTGAAATGCCTTCTTGAGGCATCCCTAAGCATAGGTACCGTGATTATAGATGATGTAACGGATAGGTATTCAATTACCAAGACAGGATTCTTCTTGCTTAATGATCAGGCAACAAGGGTGAATATCGACTTCAATCACGATGTCAACTATCAGGGATTATTCAATCTGGAGGAGTCTATGAAAGAAGGTAGGCCTGCAGGTTTGAAGTATTTGGGAGATTGGCCTACGATTTATGAAGGACTATCTTCTTTGCCTAGGAATGTGCAGGATAGCTGGTTTGGTTTTGACCATTTCTATAGCGACTCTTCATTCCCAGAGGCATTGGAGATTGTGTTCAAGAAACACAAGGTACGCTCTCTGTATGATGTTGGTGGTAATACTGGCAAGTGGGCGTTGCAATGTGTTGGCTATGAAAAGGATGTAGAGGTGACGATTCTCGACCTTCCTCAGCAGATAGGTATGATGAAGGAGGATACGAAGGGCAAGGAAGGTGCAGAGCGTATCAAGGGCTATGGCATTAATCTGCTTGACAAGAATGCTTTCTTCCCAAAGAGGGAAGGAGGTCTTGATGCAATCTGGATGAGCCAGTTCCTTGATTGCTTCTCAGAAGAGGAGATTGTCAGTATCCTTACCCGAGCAAAGGCGGTAATGGATGATGATACCCGTATCTTCATTATGGAAACTTTGTGGGATAGGCAGAGATTTGAGACCGCAGCCTTCTGTCTGACGATGACAAGTCTATACTTTACAGCTATGGCAAATGGCAATAGTAAGATGTACCATTCAGAGGACATGACTCGACTAGTTAATGAGGCAGGTCTTGAAGTTGAGCACATATACGATGGTCTTGGACAATGCCATAGTATTATGGTTTGTAAATTAAAATAGTCTAAGGACAAAGGTCAAAAGTCAAAGGTCATAGGTTAAAAGCCTTAGACCTTAGTCCTTAGACCAAATAAAATAGATAATAGTTAAATAGTAAATTGTAAATAGTAAATTGTAAATAGTAAATTGTAAATAGTAAATAAAAATGACACGTCAAGAAGTAGAAGAGAAAGTAAATAACTTCCTTGTAGAGGATTTGGAGATCGATGAAGAAAAGATTGCCCCAGAGGCAGAACTGAAGGCTGGCCTCGGTATTGACAGTCTTGATTTCGTTGATATCGTTGTAATCGTAGAAAAGAACTTCGGTTTCAAGATTAAGCCAGAGGAAATGGCAGGTGTTCAGACACTTTCTCAATTCTATGATTATATAGAGAGCAAGGTAAATGGTTAGTGCATAATTCATAATTTATAGTTCATAGTTTGTTGGCGCACGTTAGTTAACTATGAATTATAAACTATGCACTATGAACTGAAAAAAATGATTCCTCAAAATGAACCCATAGCCGAAAAAGGTAATCACTCCCCCTGTGGGGGTGAGGGGGGCAGCTCCCTCCCTATGGGGGAGGGCGGGGGGAGAGGCCGTAACTGGGCTGGAACAACCTTCGGTAGTGGAGGTATGCATAGGGCACTTATAGCCGTGATGAAGGTCATGGATATAAGGTTGTTATATGCTTTTGTGTCCATCTTTGTTGTTCCTGTATGTCTGCTTCTCAATACCAATGGAAGTCGTAGCGTGGCGTATCGCTTTTACAGAAAGCGTTTCGGCTATGGCAGACTGAGGGCTGCATGGAATACCTATGTAAACCATTGTATATTCGGTCAGGTGGTTGTGGATAGGTTTGCTATGTATGCTGGTAAGAAGTTTGAGATTGAAGTTGACGGCTATGACAAATTCCTTGAGTTAGCCTCTAAGCCTGAAGGGTTCATTCAGATGAGTGCCCATATAGGAAACTATGAGATTGCAGGCTATACTCTTACCGCAGACCCAAAAGTGTTTTATGCACTTGTGTTTGACGGTGAGAAGGAATCGGTGACGAAGAACAGGAATAAGATGTTCTCGTCAACAAATATCAGGATGATATCGGTAAAGCCAGATATGAGCCATCTCTTTGAGATAAATGGAGCTCTTCAGAGAGGTGAGACCGTTAGTTTGCCGGCTGATAGATTCAATGGCTCTCCACGTTATGTGGAACAGGTTTTCCTTGGAGCAAAGGCGCGTTTCCCTCAGGGACCTTTAAGTGTTGCTACGATGAGAGAACTTGATGTCTTGGCTGTTAATGTCATGAAGGAGTCGATGAAGAAATATCATGTCTATGTCACTCCTCTCGAATATGACAAAACCGTTTCGCGTAAGGAACAGATAGACCAGTTATCAAAGGCATATGTATCGGAACTTGAGAGAATGGTGAGGAAATATCCGCATCAATGGTATAATTTCTTTGAGTTCTGGCAATAAAAGGCAAAAGTCTTAGATAATATATAAGATGGAAACAGAGGAATCCCTCAGAAATATAGATATACACGAACTACTACCTCAGCAGGAGCCTTTTGTGATGGTTGGTAAACTCAAGGCTTTTGATGAGAAACGTACTGTGACCGAGACTGTTATTAAAGATAATAATATCTTTGTCTGCGATGGTGTATTCTCTGCTCCTGGTTTGGTTGAGAATATAGCCCAGACATGTGCAGCTAGGATAGGATATGTGAACAAGTATATCTTGAAAAAGGGTATTCAACTCGGTTTTATCGGAGCTATCAGAAACCTTGAGATTGTAGGATGTCCTAAGGTGGGAGATGTGATTACTACCTGTGTCACGGTGATTGACGATGTGCTTGGCATGACATTGGCTAATGGTGTAGTGACTTGCAATGGCGAGACATTGGCTACTACAGAAATAAAAATAGCGGTCAAGGAGGCAGAATAATGGAGCTTGTAACGGAGAAGGAACTTGAGATAAGATTCAGCGAGGTGGATATCATGAAAGTGGTATGGCACGGATCTTATCCTTTATATCTTGAAGATGCACGTGAGGCTTTTGGTGCGCAATACGGACTAAGCTATCAGAACTACATTGATAACAATGTGTTTGCGCCTATTGTGGAGATGAATATAAAATACAAGCGTCCTGTTCTCTATGGTATGAAGCCACATATCAGAATCACTTATCGTCCAAAGCCTTCGGCAAAGATAGTGTTCGATTACGAGATTTTTGACCCGAAAGACGGAACAGTATTCCTTACAGCTCGTACTGTTCAGGTGTTCATGGATATGAACTATCAGCTAATGTGGGATAATCCTCCTTTCTTCGTTGAGTGGAAGAGTAAATGGCAACAGTAATATCTGATAACATAACATCACCTCTTGGACTGACCACCGAGCAGACCTATAAAGCTGTATGTGAAGGTAAGTCTGGCTTGGCACACTATCCTTGTGAGGATGGGAAAGGTGGATGGAATGACTTGCCATTTCCTATAGAGGCCTCTCTTTTCAATAAAGAGCAATGGGATAAGATTATGGTTGATGGATTCTCTAGGTTTGAGAGTCTGGTGCTTCATTCTGTGAAAGCGGCTATATCAACTCTTACTTTTGACAAGGAGCGTGCTATCCTTGTCCTGAGTTCAACGAAAGGAGACATAGAACTGCTTGAAAAAGGCGAGGATATGCCATCACTTGCTGATGCAGCAAAGAAAGTGAGCAAGGCTATAGGCATAGAGAATGATCCTATCGTAGTTTGTAATGCCTGTATTTCTGGTGTCTCAGGTATCATACTTGGACAGCGACTTGTAGATTGTGGAAACTATACACATGCAATTGTGTGTGGTGCAGATGTTCAGGGAAGGTTCATAGTTTCAGGTTTCCAATCGTTGAAGGCGTTATCGGATGAGCCTTGCAGACCTTTCGATATAGAGAGACTAGGTTTGAATCTTGGTGAGGCTGCTGCTACTATTGTCCTGTCAAGGGAAATGGATTTCCCCAAAGGATGGAAGGTTGATAAGGGAGCGGTTTGTAATGATGCATATCATATTAGTGCGCCACATCCGAAGGGACTGGGTGCAGGATTGGCTCTAGGCAAGGTGAAGGATGCGGATGAGCCGATTTCTGTGATAGGAGTTCATGGAACAGCCACGATGTATAATGACCAGATGGAGTCAAAGGCAATAGAGATGGCGGAATTGCAGAGTGTCCCACTCTCTGCCTTGAAAGGATATTTCGGTCATACTATGGGAGCTGCAGGAGTGCTTGAGACCATTATCATGATGAGGGCACTAGAGGATGGAGTTATTTTGCCTTCTAAGGGCTTTGAGACTTGTGGCGTAAGTGGCAAGGTGAAGATGTCGGACAAACAGATGACAGCCGAAGGAAACACTTTCGTTAAGATGTTGTCAGGTTTCGGAGGTTGTAATGGAGCAGTACGTGTTTCTGATAGAACTCTTCCTCAGATTATTGTTAATGATATTCTTGTCAAGCAGTCTCATTCTGTGAAGATAACACAGGAAGAGGTCGTAATTGACGGAGAAAAACTTGATTTGGAGTCGCGAGGTAAGGAAATGTTGACAGAGGTATATAAGACGAAGATTGGTGACTATCCGAAGTTCTACAAGATGGATATGCTTAGTCGTCTTGCTTTTGTTGCTTCCGAATTGCTTATAGAATCTGAAGGGCAAAGGGTAATTAACAATTATCAATTAACAATTAACATGCCCAACACCCCACACCTAACACCGAACACCGAAAGGGCTGTAGTTCTTTTCAATCATTCTTCATCTATAATTGCAGATTGTCAGTATGTGAAATCCATAGATAAGGACGATTTCTATCCTTCACCAGCGGCATTTGTATATACTTTGCCTAATATCACTACGGGTGAGATTGCGCTTAGAAACGGCTATCATGGAGAAACTTCGTTCTATCTTCTTGCAGAAAGAAATGAAAAACTGATGCAGAGGGTGATAAAATCCACTTTCATTGATCGTGATATTAAAAGTGTCATTGGAGGTTGGATAGACTGTCCTTCGGAGGACAAGTTTGAATGTGAAATAAACATATTTGAAAAGTAGAAAGATTAAAGTAATTCAAGTTCCGCAAGCTCCACTTGTAAGGAGTTAAAGGAGTACATGGAGTACAAGACGAATGTGTGACGCGATAAAAACTATCGTCTTGTACTACTTAAGCGACTTTAGGAGTGAAACTACTTGTACTCCTTGAACTCCTTAAACTGAGCAAGTTGCAAACTTGCGGAAGTTTAATAAAGTAAAAAGAATAAAGTAAGATGGAAGATTTAATTAATGAACTCAAGATAGAGATTAAGGAAGCGCTTAATCTTGAAGATCTCTCAGTTGAAGAATTTGACGAAAATACACATCTTTTCGGAGATGATGGCATAGGTCTTGATTCTATCGATGCTCTGGAGATAATCGTGTTGCTTGAGAAGAAATATGGAATACGTTTGGCAAATGCTGCAGAAGGTAAGACTATCTTCAGGAATGTGGCTACTATTGCTGAGTACGTAGAGAAGAACAGAAAGAAGTAGTTATGAATATCGCAATAACCGGACTGGGGATTATCTGTGCTATAGGTAATGATTGCCAGCAGGTTCTTGACTCTCTTGTAAACAAGAAAACAGGTGTTGGTATGATGAGATATCTTCAGTCATGCCATAAGGAACTTCCTGTTGGTGAGGTCAAGCTGTCGAATGATGAATTGAAGACGTTGCTTGGCTTGCCTGTAGAGAGCCTATATAGCAGAACAACCTTGCTCGGTGCTGTTGCGGTAAAACAGGCAATGGCTGATGCTGGATTGTCAGCCGATATGCTTGAAGGAAAGAAAGTCGTATTTATTTCTGGCACTACGGTTGGTGGTATGGATGTAACGGAGAAAATTCTTACAAATATGCGAGATGCTCTTCAAACGCCTTACACCCAACAGCCATCACCAGTTGACTATGTCAAACGCCATGACTGTGGAAGTACCACGAATGAGATAGCTCAGATTTGCGGGCTTGATTGTGAGGTTTGTACTATATCAACGGCTTGCTCATCTGCTATTAACTCGATAATGGTTGGTAGTGAGATGCTTCGTAGTGGTGAGGCTGATATTGTTATTGCTGGCGGTTCTGAGGCTTTGAGTAAGTTCCATCTCAATGGCTTTAATACGCTTCATATACTTGATACGGAAGTATGTCGTCCGTTTGATGCTACTCGTGTTGGTCTTAATCTTGGTGAAGGTGCAGCTTTCGTGCTTCTTCAGAAGGATAAAGCCAATGGCAAAGCGTATGTAGGAGGATATGGAAACAAATGTGATGCTTTTCATCAGACTGCTTCTTCTGATGATGGTGAAGGTGCTTATCTTGCAATGTTTGAGGCGTTGGAATCTTCAGGCGTTGATAAATCACAGATAGACTATATCAACGCACATGGAACGGGAACTCCGAACAATGATCCAAGTGAGAGCGTTGCATTGAAGCGTATCTTCGGTGATAATATTCCTTTGGTTTCAAGTACGAAAGGATTTACTGGTCATACAACATCAGCTTCTGGCAGTATTGAGACGGTGATATGTGTTCTTGCAATGCAGAATAACTTTGTGCCTGTCAGTTATGGATTCAGTCAGGAAGATGAGGCCTGCATTCATCCATTTATTGGTGATGACAAGCAGCATAGAATGGATTATGTAATCTGTAATTCATTTGGTTTTGGAGGCAATGACAGTTCGCTATTGCTGATGAAGAAAGAGCAGCCTCTCCCCCCGCCCTCTCCCGTAGAGAGGGAGCCGGAATGCCCAAGTCTCCCTATGCAGGGAGATTTAGAAGGGCTTATCGTTGCAGATATCACGATAGATTCTATGGAACAGCTTGCGGACTACAAGGAATACATATCTCCGAAAGAAGGTCGTAGAATGGGTAAGCTTATGAAGGCTGCAACGTTGACATCTCTTATGGCTCTTCGTGAAGCTGGTGTAGAATGCCCTGATGCGATAATCACAGCTACAGCAAATGGCATGCTTGAGACAAGTGAGAAGTTCCTTGTTGACATGGTGGATAATGGTGAGGAAACTCTGAGTCCGACTCTTTTCATGCAGAGTACGCATAACACAATAGGAAGTGCAATAGCAATACGTACTCAGTGTCATGGATATAATATTACATACACTCAGGGTAAGGACTCGATGAAATGGGCACTTCGTGATGCAGAGCGCCTGATAAGAATGGGTAAAGCAAAGACTGTTCTTGTGGGATGCCATGATGAGGCATCTCCATTGTTCCAGAGTTTTTATGAATACCTTAATCTATCTATTCCACATATATATTCACGTAGTGTGGTTTTGAAAGCTAAGTAAAGATGTGGTTGAAGTTATTGCCATTGGCATTGGTACAGAGTGCGTTGCTTGCCATAGGTCAGGTGTTTCTGAAATTTGGTTTACAGCGTATGGTTAGTTTCGGTTGGAACTGGACTTTTTTCAAGTCTGCCTTGCTAAACTGGCAATTTGCCATGAGTGGCATAACGATAGGAGCAGCCAGTCTTTTGTGGATGTATATTATCAGACAGTTTCCGTTAAGTCTTGCCTATCCAATGGGTTCTTTGAGCTATGTTTTTACAATGCTATGTGCTATAATATTCTTTCATGAGAATGTAGATATAGTGAAATGGATAGGTTTGTTTTTAATAATAACAGGTTGTATATTACTGACAAAATGAAGAGATATCTTATTATATTAATGATGAGCGTGGTATCACTTGTTGTTCCTGCTCAGAATAATCAGAAGATAATAGACCATATTAATCAGGTTGCACATTCGTTAAAGAGTATGCAGGCAGATTTTGTCCAGACAAAGACGATGAAGATGTTGGGTGATAAGATGGTGTCAAACGGTAAGATGTATTATCAGCAGAATGACAAATTGCATTGGGAATATACAACACCATATAGTTATACCTTCATCCTCAATGGAGACAAGGTTCTTCTGAAGAAGGGAACACGTAAGGATGTTATTGATGTAAATAAGAATAAGGTGTTCAAGGAAATCGCTCGCATAATGATGAGCAGTATGGTTGGCACCTGCCTGACAGAGAAGAAGGACTTCAGCGTTTCTGTTGCAGAGACGGATCAGACATATACAGCTACACTCATTCCTCAGAAAAAGGAGATGAAACAGATGTACACAAAGATTGTACTTACTTTCACGAAGAAGACATCTATGATATCTCGTGTAGTGATGTATGAGAAGAATGGGGACAATACAGAGATTGTGTTGAAGAATGTGGTGACAAACAAGGCAATAAGTTCTTCATACTTTGCTATCTAAGAGATTCTTCATAATTGCCATCATCTCCTTCAGCTTTCTGTTTGCGGAAGCTCAGTCATTACCTTCGGATGAAGGAGAAAGAGCACGTTATAGTGTGCAGATAGATGTAAAGAAGGCATATATAAGTGGAATATGTGGAATGTTGTTTGAGAATGGCAAACTTAAGGCCAGTGTGGTTAATGAATTTGGATTATCTGCCATGGATTTCGAGTATGATTCTCGGAAAGATAAGGTGAAGATCATCAATATCATAAAGAAACTAGATCACTGGTACATTAAACGTGTTTTGAAACGTGACCTTCGTATTTTGCTTCACAACTTAGAGCAAGGTATTTACAAGCATGAGAATGCAAAGTACGAAATAACATATACTTTTCAGCCTTTACAACCAATAACCGAAGAGGCAACTGATAATGGAAATACAAACTAAAGTGCTCCCACTTGGGGAAACGGGAGGCTTATATAGCATAATTAGTAAGGAAATAACGGGTGATGGAGGAGTTTTCCGCCTTCGTTTAAATCCGGAATGTATTATATATAAGGCTCATTTTCCTGAACAGCCTATTACCCCTGGTGTTTGCATTACCCAGATAGCAGTAGAACTTGCTGAGATAATTGTGGGACATAGTCTTCAGATGATAGGAATTAAGAATGTGAAGTTCCTATCAATTCTTACTCCTGCTACTCAGACGGAGGTAACATATAACATTACGATTAAGAGTTCAGACGATAAAGAAACCCGTATTCAAGCTGTGGCACAGTCGGATGATGTGGTCTATGCGAAAATGTCGCTTATATGCAAGAGATAATAAGTACATTGTCTTCGCGTGAGCGCCTTCATCGTCGTGGTATCTGTGTGATTGTTCCCACTTTCAACAACGAGACAACTATTCGTGATGTTGTTGAAAGATGTAAGGAACAATCGGATGATATTATCGTAGTAAATGATGGATGTACGGATTCTACAGCCTCAATACTTGCTGCTATAGAAGGTGTTACAATAGTTACACTTTCGTCTAATAGCGGCAAGGGAACTGCCTTGAAAAAGGGCTTCCGCAAGGCTTTGGAAATGGGTTTCTCATACGCTATAACGCTTGATGCAGATGGGCAGCATTTTCCTGAGGATATTCCTTTGATGCTGAAGGCCAACATTGAGAATCCTGGTGCACTTATCGTTGGAGAGCGTAAAGATCTTAGGAATCAGGAGCGTTCTGGCGGTAGTAAGTTTGCAAATGCCTTCAGTAATTTCTGGTTCTTTGTTCAGACGTGGAAACGTCTTAAAGATACCCAGACAGGTTTCCGTCTATATCCTCTTCGTAAACTTCATGGACTCTCGCTTCTTACATCCCGATATGAAGCAGAATTGGAATTGCTCGTATTTGCTGCGTGGCATGGTGTAAAACTGGTATCACAACCGGTAAATGTGTATTATCCACCACGTGAGCAACGTGTATCGCATTTCAGGCCGGGGCTTGACTTTACCCGTATCTTCATTCTAAATACAATACTCTGCTTCCTCGCTTGCGTTTATGGACTTCCACTTTATATCTGGCGAGCATTAATGGTTATCTTCCGTACAACATACTCATTGCTTTTCTTTGTTGTATGTTCTATAGGATTGATGACTCCATTGGTTACGCTATATATAAAGATTGGTAAGATGACATTGGAGAAACGTGATAGTCTTCATGGCATACTGCAATGGATATCTAAGTTCATAATGGTATGGCATGGGATTCCGGGAGTGAAGTATAGGCCAAGAAATAATACTGATGAGTCTTTGGACGGCCCTTCTGTATTGATATGTAATCATCAATCACACCTTGACTTGATGACGCTTCTACCTTTGAAGAAGAAGATAGTTGTGCTAACTAATGACTGGGTATGGCGAAACCCTTTCTATGGATATGTGATAAGACAGGCAGAGTTCTATCCTGTATCTGCAGGTGTTGATACTTTGATTCCGAAGTTAAAGAAACTTGTTGATAGGGGGTATAGTGTAGCAGTATATCCAGAGGGAACACGTTCTGAAGACTGTAGTATAGGCCGTTTCCATCAGGGGGCGTTCTATATTGCGGAGCAACTGAATCTTGATATCGTACCGCTTATCCTTTATGGTGCTGGGAAAGTTCTTCCTAAGAAAGACAAGCATTTGCATAAGGGTATTATAAGTTTGGACGTGGATAGACATTTCTCACCAGAAGAGGTTATCTCGCTTGGTACTCTTAAACAGCGTGCTTCATGGTTCAGGAAATATTATAAGTCACGTTACGACGAGGTGAGTGATGAATATGAACAGTATGCGTAAGAAGGTTGCAATTATAGGCAGTGGACTTGGTGGTTTGTCGTGTGGATTTATTCTGCAACGCAATGGCTTTGACGTTACCATCTATGAGAAGAATGCTGTCTTGGGTGGCTGTCTGCAATGCTTTCGTCGTAAAGGGGCTGTGTTTGAGACAGGTATGCACTTTATAGGTAGTGCTGCTCCTGGACAGACAATGGATAAGATGATGCAGTATCTGGGACTCGCACCGGATGTTCATCTCAGCCAGCTTAATCCTTTGGCATACGACACGGTTTCTTTGGGAGGTCAGAGATTTGAGTTTCCAAACGGAAAAGAACAGTTCATAGAGAAGATGTCATCGTATTTTCCTCATGAGAAGGACGCAATAGTGCGTTATTATGACATCGTAAACAAGATTGCTTCTGCTTCCACTCTTCATTCTCTTACCAGCGAGAATCGTGATGTGGCTATTGATACAGAGTATCAGCAGCGTAGCATGAATGATGTGATGGAAGAGCTTTTCCATGACACCTTGCTAAAGAATGTCCTTGTTGGTAATTTGCCTCTCTATTCGGCTGAACTGAATAAAACACCATTCTCTCAACATGCGTTCATCATGGATTTCTACAACCAGAGTGCCTTTCGTGTAGAAGGGGGAAGTGATGCTATCGCAAAGTCACTCGTGAAGTCAATAGAACGTATGGGAGGACAGGTAATAACTTCTGCAAAGGTTCAGAGAATAGTATGTGATTCGACACACGCCATAGGTGTGGAGACAATAGATGAACAATTGCATACAGCAGACTATGTTATCAGTACCGTTCATCCTGCCCGTACTGTTGAGATGCTTGAAGATACCAATCTTATTCGTCCTGCTTTCCGTTCACGTATCAAGTCATTGCCTCAGACTGCCGGCTGTTTTGCTGTATATGTCAAGTTCAAGGATGATGTGATGCCTTATATGAATACTAATTATTATGGGTATCGTGGAGACACTCCTTGGAATTGTGAACACTATACAGTTTCGGATTGGCCAAAAGGTTTCCTCTATATGCACATGTGCCATGAGGATAAGGCTCAATGGGCAAAGAGTGGTGTTATCCTGTCATATATGAATATGGAAGAAGTTGCACCATGGGTAGGTACTCATGTAGGAAAGCGTGGTGAGGATTACGAGGCTTTTAAGACACAACATGCTGAGCGTCTTCTTGATGAGGTAGAGACTCATTTTCCAGGACTTAGGGCAGCGATAGATTGCTATTACACATCTACTCCTCTTACATATATTGACTATACAGGTACAGAGGGAGGTTCTATGTATGGTGTGGCAAAAGATATTACAATGGGTGCAGCAGGCAGGGTTCCTTATAGGACAAAGATCCCGAATGTATTGCTTGCAGGTCAGAATGTCAATTCTCATGGAATGTTAGGGGTATTGGTAGGAACTATTGTGACGTGTTCAGAACTAGTTCCAAATTTGCAACTTAGAATCAATTAATAATTACGAACTACTAATTTATTATTAGGGTTTTGTGATTAAACAAGAAATGAATAAAACAGCGGTAATTATTGGCGGTGGTCTTGGCGGTTTGTTTACAGCTGCCATCCTTTCCAAAGAAGGGATAAAGGTCACTGTACTTGAGAAGAATCTCAATCTCGGCGGAGGATTGCAGAGCTTCAAAAGATTTGGTGAGGTTTATGATGCTGGTATGCATATCCTTAGTGGTATGCACAAGGGGGGAAGTATCCGTAAGATATGCAATTATCTTGGTTTGACGGATAAAATGCATATTCGTCCTGTGGATGATGATTGCATAGACGAACTTCATTTTGTTGAAGATGGCTCTACATATCGCATAGGGAAGGGGAGAGAAGGATTTATTGATTCTTTGGTTAAACATTTTCCAGATCAGCGAGAGGCATTGACTAAATATGTTGATGCGATGTATGCCTTGCTTGATGAAATGGATATGTTTCATCTTCGTCCGTTGAAGACAAATCTCTTTATGCATTCTGCCGATTTCCTCATCTCTACTGGCGATTTTATTGCCAAGTATATCAAGGATGAGAAGCTTCGCTCTGTGCTTGCATATATGAATCCACTCTATGGTGGTGAGAAGGACAAGACTCCGGCCTATATACATTCCATCATCAATGTATTGTATATCAATGGCGGTAACAGATTTGAAGGGGGATGTGATCTCTTTGTCAATGAGCTTCGTAAGTTGATTGAAGATAATGGTGGAAAAGTCATTGTAAATGATGGAGTTGTTAGTGTTTCTTCTGAAGATAAGTTGATTACTGGGGTTAAGACAAAGAGCGGTAAACAATTTACGGCTGATTATTATATCTCGGCTGTTCATCCTTGCACGTTTATTAAGTTGCTTGAGGATAAGAAAATCCTTTCAAAACCCTATCGTGAGAGACTTGAGACTATTCCTAATTCATACTCTGCATTTACCCTGTTTGTCAAGCTCAAGCCTAATAAGGTGAAATATTTCAACTATACGCGCTATTGCATGACGCGCTATGATGAAATTTGGAATATCGGCGTTACTGATGAGCAATGGCCAAGAGGGGTGATGTATATGACCACGCCTGAAATCAATCAGGGAGAGTATAGTACGAAGATGATAATCACCACTCCTATGTCATGGGATTTTGTCAAGAAGTGGGAAAACACCACTGTCGGGCATCGTGGTGAGGATTATAAGGCATGGAAACAGGAATGTGCTAAGAAATTGCTTGATCGCATAGAAAAGGTTCATCCTGGCTTTATTGATTGTGTAGAGGCAATAAATACAGCATCACCACTTACCATACGTGATTATTTCGGAATAAAAGAAGGATCAATGTACGGTTTTATGAGTGACTGCAACAATATAGTTTTGTCACAGGTTCCTGTAGTTACTAAGGTCAAGAATCTGTATCTGACAGGTCAGAACAATAACCTTCATGGGTTCTGTGGAGTGCCACTTACGGCTATCAACACCTGTGAGGCGATATTTGGCCTGAACTATATCATTAATAAGATTAACGCTGCTAATCCTTAGAAATTGGTGTTGGATGTTGGGCCTAACACCTACCACCAAAAGAAACAGATATGTTAGATAGCGAAAAAAACAATATAAACAACTCCCCCTTGGGGGATGGGGGAGCTTTTGAGGAGATACGTCCCTATACGGACGATGAGATTCCTGCAGCAATGGATCGAATTGCGGGTAGCACGTCGTTTCCTTTGCTAGCATCGTATGTATTCCCTGATAGGAATTTAGACGATGTTCGTAAGGAAGTACGTTCATATAAGACCATTCATGATTTCCAGATGGGCATCATGTATTGGGCTAATCGTAAGATTATTAAGGACAGTACAGCCTCATTTACTTGTGGTGGAATGGAGAATATAGGTTCCTCAACTCTAAACTCTAAACCTTCAACACTAAACTCTAACACCCACCACCCATCACCCAATGCTCATCTCTATGTCTCCAACCATCGTGATATAATGCTTGATGCAGCTCTGTTCCAGAATGTCCTTGTTGATAATGGGCATGACACTACGGAGATTACCTTTGGTGCAAATCTCATGCAGGGACAGATTGTAATCGACATTGGCAAGTCAAACAAGATGTTCAAAGTGGCTCGTCCAGGTGGTAGTGTCAGGGAATTCTACAAGTCATCCCTTCTCCTTTCTGAATACATACGTTATGTCATCACAGAGAAACATCATTCTGTGTGGATAGCACAGCGTAATGGACGTACAAAGGATGGAAAAGACCGCACAGATCAAGGCATTATAAAGATGCTGTGCATGAGTAATTCGGATGATAAGGTTAAGGCTATTGCGGATCTGAATATAGTGCCAGTTTCTGTTTCCTACGAATGGGAATCTTGTGATATCCTAAAGACTGTAGAGCTTTATGAACGTCAGTTCGGACCTTATATCAAGAAACCTGGTGAGGACTTGAATAGTATCCTGACAGGCATTACTCAGTACAAGGGCAATGTGCATTTTGAAGTTTGTAAGCCTTTGAGTTTTGAAGAACTCAACGAATTCTCTGATCTCACTTCTGTTGATTTTCATAAAGCTGTTGCTAACTTGCTTGACCAGCGTATCTGCTCTTCATATCATCTGTATCCGAACAATTACATAGCGCATGACATTCTCTATGGCAACAAGAAGTATGCGGATATGTATTCCTCTGAAGAAAAGGAGGCTTTCATGCACAGAATGAATAAGCTCTTGAAATACGAGGAAGAGTGTGATATGGATAAGCTATGCGAGATATTCCTTGGTATATATGCCAATCCTGTGGATTCAAAAGCTAAATGCTAAAAGTCTAATGACTAAATACTTAAGTCTTTTGGCTTTAGCCTTTATATCAATTGCAACCTTCGCGACAGAGCCTCGCAATATCATACATCTCTGGGAAGGAACGTCGGTTAAAAACAAGAGCGTTACGCTTGAGATATTTTTACCAGAGAACACCAATACAGGAAAAACTCCTGCTATGATTGTATGCCCTGGTGGTAGCTATAGCTGGCACGATTATGAGATAGAGGGGACTGATGTGGCAAGGTGGTTGTGCAGTAATGGAATTGCGGCATTTGTACTCAACTATAGGGTTCAGGGTGTATTTAATTTCATCACTCATGCACGTTTGATAGTGCAGGGAAATCATCATCCGCACATGTTACAGGACGGACAACGTGCTATTCTGTATGTCCGTGAACATGCTGATGAATACAATATCGATATAAATAAGGTTGGTGCTGTAGGTTTTTCTGCTGGAGGACATCTCGTTATGTCGCTGGCGGAATTTTCATCAACGGACTTCTTGAAACCGTTAGGTATTGTATCAAAGGTTTCATTACGACCAGATTTCACGGCACCAATCTATCCAGTAGTGACGATGAGCGAGAAAGTGTGCCATACACGTTCTCGCCGTGCTCTTTTAGGAGAATATGGTAAGTTCCGTAAATCCTTGCGCGACTCTCTCTCGCTTGAACGCCATGTGCCTTCCGATTGTCCTCCTGTTTTCCTCGTTAATTGCAAGGATGATCCGATAGTGAAGTATCAAAACTCGGAATTACTTGATTCTGCCCTCACGGCGAAGGGGATCAAGCATACATATATACAGTATCAGACAGGTGGTCATGGTTTTGGAGCCTCTGAAGTAAAAGGTACTGCTGAGTGCCGTCAATGGAAACAACGTTTTCTTGAATGGCTCAAAGAACTTCTCTAATTGATGTACTATTTGACAATTTACTATGTACTATTTATGTACTATTGGGGGGATGTACTATTTTCGTCAATCCATAGTTGAATAAAATGTAGTAAATTTAATAAGAATAGGAACTTGTGAAGCTTGATGAGTCTTTCGAATAAATATTACATCGTAAATCTGTAAATAGTAAATAACAATATGCCCCATAGCGAAAAAAAGTATATGAAAAAACTCCCCCTTGGGGGGTGGGGGGGCTTCCTTTTTGACTTCTTCCAAAATCATGTATTGCTCAGACGTTCAGTCCTGCTGACTCTGACAATAGCGCTTGTTGTGTCAGTCTTCCAGTTGTCGTACAAGGAAGACATCTCTGATTTCATGCCTCTTACTGACGAGGAGAAACAGAATATGGAGATATATCAGGAAATATCAGGAGTCAATAAACTTGTTGTCCTGTTTTCTTGTGATAAAGAGAATCCTGACAGTACCATAGCCGCCATAGACCTTTTCCAAGAGACTGTGAAAAAACTGGACTCTCAGCATTGGGCGAGTGATATGGTTACTCGTTTTGATATGGAGAAGGTAGGGGAAGTTACTGAATTTGTATATCAGAACATACCATATTTCCTGACAGAGCGCGATTATTCACGCATGGACTCTTTGTTGTCTGCAGAGAATTATGTTAGCGAACAACTTGACCGTGATCGTGAGATGCTGATGTTCCCTTCTGGAGGTCTGCTTTCTGAGAATATCTCGCGTGACCCTCTCAATCTTTTTACACCTGTATTGAGCAAGTTACAAGGCTTGCAGCAGGAGAATAAATTTGAGATGTACGACGGCTATATATTCACGCCAGACATGAGTCGTGCAATAGTTATGCTTTCTTCTCCTTTCGGCAATTCCGAGACAGATAAGAACTCACAACTTCTGCAACTCCTTACGTCTGGTATAGAGCAGATGAACGCCCGTTATCCAAATATCGAGGCTCATGTATTGGGAGGTCCACAGATAGCCGTTGGCAATGCCCAGCAGATAAAGCATGACTCTATCCTTGCCGTTAGTCTTGCCGTTGTTCTTATCCTTGCCTTGCTTTTCTTCTCATTCCGCTCTTTGAGAAACATATTGCTAATAGCCTTTTCAATAGGGTGGGGATGGTTATTCGCTCTTGGTGCACTTGCATTATTCCACGATAACATTTCTATTATTGTTGTCGGAATTTCAAGTGTCATTCTTGGTATTGCGCTCAATTATCCGCTTCATCTCATTGCCCATATCGGACATGAAACGAACATCCGACAAGCATTAAAGGAAATCTCTGCACCATTACTTGTTGGAAACATAACAACGGTAGGAGCTTTCCTTGCCCTTGTACCTCTTAACTCCGTGGCACTACGTGATCTCGGTCTTTTTGCGTCCCTACTTTTGATTGGCACAATATTCTATGTGCTGGTATTCTTGCCGCATCAGGTAAAGAAGGTACAGCCCCCCCGTCCCCCAAGGGGAAGTTCTTTATATGGTATTGAACCTTCAAGTGAAAACTCACAGCAAGAAGAGGTATCTAAAAAACTCCCCCTTGGGGGGCTGGGGGGCTGGTTCTTAAATCTCCAACTCGACAACAAGCCTTGGCTTGTAGGTATTGTCATCATATTGACTCTTGTCTTTGGCTGGTTTAGCTTCCAAGTGGAGTTTGACAGTAACCTTGCCAATATTAATTACATGACCGATGAACAGCGTGCGGATATGAATTATTTCCAGAAACTCACGGCTGATGATACTGTTTCTACCAAGCGTACGCTCTATGTCGTGTCTTCTGCTCCAACTGTTGATGCTGCCCTTGATTCATGCAATAGCAAGAAAATAAACGGTGTTTCTCAGTTCCTTGCCTCTACGTCTATGCAGAAGGAACGTATAAACCGTTGGAATGAGTTTGTGTCTAAGCATCATGATTCGCTTAATGCACAATTCACAAAGGCTGCAAAGGCTAAAGGCTTCTCTGCTGAAGCATTCTCTGATTTCCAACAGATCATCAACGGAAATTACGAACCTCGCGAGTTCAGTTATTTTGCCCCTCTAACATCAACTGTGTTTGCAGGGAATATTGTAAAGCTACAGCCCCCCCTTGGGGGGCGGGGGGGCTCCTCTTTCTTTTACATCGTCGATAAACTGAGTGTTGAGGCTTCAGAGTTAGAAAATGTAAAGGCTCGTATTCCTGGCAGTTTCGATATTGAGAGCCTTAACAGTTCTTTGGCAAACAGCCTGTCAGACAACTTTAACTACATAGGCTGGTCATGTTCGCTTATCGTGTTCTTCTTCCTGTGGTTCTCCTTCCGTAAGATAGGATTGGCGATAATCTCCTTTGTGCCTATGGCTATCAGTTGGGTGTGGATTCTCGGACTCATGGCTATACTTGGCATTAAGTTCAATATCGTGAATGTCATCCTTGCAACGTTTATCTTCGGACAGGGTGACGACTATACCATCTTTATGACCGAGGGCTGTATCTACGAGCATAAAACGGGCAAGCCTATCCTTGCATCATACAAGCATAGCATTCTGCTATCTGCTATTATCATGTTCATAGGTATAGGAACACTTATTGTTGCCAAACATCCAGCCCTACACTCACTTGCAGAAATTACAATCGTCGGTATGTCGAGCGTGGTCTTCATGTCATGGCTCATACCACCGTTACTATTTAAACTTATATATAAGAAGCGGCCTACTGCCCAAGAGTAATTGAAAATTGAAGGTTAGGCTTATAGCCTTCCGGCTCCTTCCCTACGGGGGAGGGCGGGGGGAGAGGCCTCGTTTATTTTTATTATGAAAGAAAGAATTCGTACAATACTTGAAGACAATCTGCCATTGGCAGACCTTGATTCTGATTTCCTGTTTGCAGAACTCAGCTCTTTGGATATAACCACTATCATGATGCTGCTTTCTGATGAGTATCATATCACTCTTGACTCTCGTGATGTCTCTCCAAAGAACTTCATGACAGTTGATAGCATCGTTGCTATGGTACAGAGAAAACTTGAAGAGAAGAAGTAAAGTTTTTAAAACGCAAAGACGCTGAGGCGCAGAGTTTTATTCCTTAGCGTCTTTGCGCCTTTGCGTTTGAATTTATATATATACCGTAAATGAACACTATTCTTGACTATGTTCATCGTTGGGCAGACGAATGCCCAGACAAACCTGCCATAATATCCCGTGATGGCGTTATTGCTTATCGGGAACTTTATGAGAGGATGAAGATACAACTCCCCCTTGGGGGGCGGGGGGGCTGCTTACCAATCCCTCTCCTCGGCGAGTCGTGGGAGTCTGATTTCTGTCTATACACCACAGGAACCACAGGCAAGTCGAAGGGCGTTGTAATCTCCCAGAAGGCTGTTATCTCAAATTCCGAGAACCTTATAGCTGGACAAGGCTTTACACATGATCTCGTGTTTATCATAGCTGGTAGTATGGAGCATCTGGGTTGTTGGTCAAAGATATTCCCAGTTTTGATGCTTGGAGCAACAATTTATGTGATAGAGGATGGAATGAAGGATATTGACGGATTCTTCAATGCTTTCGAACTTCCTCTTGAGAAATATGCTTTGCCTGCCAATACCAAGTTCGCCACATTCCTTGTGCCTTCAAACATCCGCATCCTCCTTCAGTTTGCGAGTGATAGGTTAGAGGCTATTGCCGACCGTATAGACTTCCTTGAGACAGGCGCAGCTCCAATGCCCCATTCTGATATGCTTACTCTTTGTAAGATACTGCCAAATACCCGACTCTATAACACCTACGCCTCTACAGAGACGGGTATAGTCTCAACGTATAACTATAACGATGGAGAGTGTATAGCAGGATGTCTTGGTCATGCACTTCCTCATTCCCAGTTCCTTATCACTCCTGAAGGCCGTATCGCTTGTAAAGGCGATACTCTAATGACTGGATATAAGGATGAGCCAGAACTCACTCTAACTGTCCTCCACGATGATACGTTGTTCACAGCCGATAATGGATATATTGATGAGCAGGGGCGTCTTCACATCCTCGGTCGTGATGACGACACAATCAATACAGGCGGTTTCAAAGTTGCTCCTTCCGAGGTTGAGGATGTTGCTCTTTCCATGCCCGATATAGAGGATTGCATCTGCATCTCCCAGCCACATCCCGTACTTGGTAATGCCCTTGCCTTGCTTGTTGTTCTTAAGAATGGTGCAAAACTTGATAAGCGTGCCATAGCTTTGCATCTCAGCACGAAGCTGAAACGCTATCAGATACCGCTCACCTATAAAGAGGTAGATAAGATTCAACGCACCTTTAATGGCAAGCTCAACAGAAAGTATTATAAGAGTGAAAATAGTGTAAAGTAGAAGGTGGAACTGCAAAGCTGATGAGCTTGCGAATAAAGTGGAATGTAGATAGCATAATCTGCATATATATAAAAGCCGGCTGAGGAATTATCCTCAGCCGGCTTTTAACGTTAGTTCGATGAATCTTCATATTGACAGGGATTCTAATATTTTGCTGCAAAAATAATAAGGGAAACGGATTTATCTGATGTATCTGATAGCTTGCGCGGTAATATTTTCACGATTTTTCAGATAAATCAGATAAATCCGTTTCCCTTTTTTACAATAGATATTTAATTTATATATAGTTCGCTTAAAATCCCAATGATGGCGCCTTTGAAAACATATAGGAGAACCTTAAAACTACTTTCTTTATAGGTCGTACACCAATAAAAATTGCAGACATCAAGCTGTCGAGGGGCTGTAAGGGCTATTGAGGAAGATAAACATTCCAACTGATACAATGTAAGGCACCTCCTTTTTCTGCTATCTTTGTCATTTCTATTTGACTAATTTTGCAATCTGGAAAGGCTTCTTGGATGAATTGATATGCAATTTTATCTTCTTCAATATTAAATATTGGCATTATGATATTATTCCCCACTTGCAGAAAATTGATATATGCCCAGTTTAATTTCTCATTAGGTTGTGAAGATACTTTATCTTTGAAACGCATCTCAGTTACCTCAAAGCCATAACTCTCAAGTATTATTCTGATTTTTTCCGCTTCTTGAGGATAATAGTCACCATGATTTCCCATTAAGATGCGGTTGCCACCACACCATTTTATGAAACCGTCAGAATGCCCAAACTTATCGTCTGCGTGGGACTGCCATGGGATGATGATTACAGGATGTCCGAGTTCTGATTCCAATAAAGCCTTAAACTCAGAATCTCCTTTATTGAATCTGTTTTCTGTAAAGACTTTATCTGTCATCACTATATATTGACCATATGTTACCATGTTGCCTCCGTCGATTATGAGATTTGTGGAACGACAACGAATGCCCATTCCTAAAAGTACGTTTTTGACATCCGTGATAGTTTCAATGTCGTCTTTGTTTACAAGGTAATCTGGATAATAATGGTACCTTAGGAACTCATCTTTGCCTAATTGTATTGGCATATAGTCACGTGCCCAATAATCGTTTGTACGATTGAGTTCCCTTACTTCTATGTGTAAGTCTTTTAAAATTTGGGTTAATTCCTTATAGAATTCAGGATGTCCATCATAATTCTTATACTTTAATAATGCTGAAAGATACACAATATTTGTATCTTTGTCATGCATTAATTCTTGAGTTTTATCTGTAGTGTTCATATTATGAAATTATTAGGTTTATAATATTTGTTTTTCTGCATTTTTGATTATTGAACATTGAGGTTTCGTTTATCAAGGGCATAGAAATAAATGTCTTTGATTTTGCAAAAGTATGTAATTTTTCTCATTTCACCAAATTTACAGACATTTTTTTGTGTTTTTGTTATCTGAGAGATTATAGACAGATTACTCCCTAAATCTGGGAGTAATCAAAAAATGTTCTGTTTTCTTGAGGTAATAAGAAATAATTTAAATTCTTGTTAAATAAAACCGTTGAATTTACTCCAGAAAAAACATTTTTGCGATAAACCCACATACCTACATCGTTACCCTATATAACGTGCACTAACTTAGAGCGTTACAAGGATTTCAAATATCGCATAAACCTACACTAATCCTACACTAAACCTACACTAAAACCTGATTTTTTTTAGAAAATCGGTTAATTGATAATTAATAATGTATAATTATTCGCTAAGCTCATCAAGCTAAGGCAAGTGATAATTTAGTTTGACTTGAGCGCTTATGATACTAATTAAATTATTCATTACTCATTATGAAATTATTAATTTCATGCCTTGATAGGCATGATTAGTGTAGGTTTAGTGTAGGATTAGTGTAGGTTTATGCGGTATTTGAAAACGCTGCAAGTTTCTGTGCATCAATAGTTTGAAGCGTGTGCCAATGTAGGTGTGTAGGATTATCGCGAAAATGTTTTTTTCAAGAGTGAAGATGCATACTTGCAGTTCCCATGTAATTCCCTTGTAACTCCTATGTAAGTCCCATTTTTCTCCCATTCTAAGGAACGGACTTAAAGCGGATTCATAACGGACTCATAACGGACCTGGAACGGAGGTGGAAATATCACGTTAATTTCGCATCAATTTTTGTAAACGTTGGTTTTCGTCTAAACTGATTTTATTATTTTTGCGTCTATACAAAGAAAAAGTAAAGCGGATTTATCTGATGTATCTGATAGCTGGCGTAATAATATTTCCGCGATTTTTTCAGATAAATCGGATAAATCCGTTTCCTCTTTTTATCGAGCTTACGTTAAAGTGATTTACTCCTTAATTCCCAGTTCCTGTTCTATTGCCTGTATCTCGTTACAGAAATCCTTGTCGTACTTTATCTTCTCTGTTATGAGATTAAGGCTATGGATAACGGTAGAGTGGTCTCGACCACCCATGCAACGACCTATGCGAGAGGCTGGCATACGGATATGCTTGTCGGCAAGGTACATGATAACCTGACGAGGAAGTACGATCTCACGCTTACGCAGACGGCCTTTTAGCTGTTGTTCGGTGACATCATAGTGGGTGCAGATAACGCGGATGATATCATCAATGGTGAGAGCCTGATTGTCGGTCTTTACGGCACGTGTCACTATTCGCTCTACGAACTTCATGTCAATATTGCAGTTGTAGGTGATGCTATATGCCATGAGCGAGTTGATAATGCCTTGAATCTCTCGCACGCTGCCGTTAGCGTTCTCTGCTATGTATTTTATTACGGAATCAGGAATGTGAAGTCCGTCACGCTGTATCTTTCTTTTGAGGATATCCACGCAGAGCTGTACGTTAGGCTTCTCCATCTCTGCCACAACACCACAAGAGAAACGTGTGATGAGGCGATCCATCATTCCGCTGAGCTGAACAGGTGGACGGTCGCTAACGAGAATGATACGCTTTGCCGTGCGGAAGAGGTGGTTGAAGATATGGAAGAATGTCTCCTGTGTCTTTGTTGATGTGAGCCATTCCTGTACATCATCAACGATGAGCATATCAATGGTCTGGTAGAAACCAATGAAATCATTGATCTTGCCCTGCATATTGGCATTTGTATATTGTACCTGAAAGATTCGTGCGCTGACATAAAGCACTCGCTTGTTCTTGTACACCTCCTTGCAGCGAACGCCGATAGCATTGACAAGGTGAGTCTTTCCACAGCCCGAAGGACCATAGATGAACATTGGGTTGAACTGAGTGCCTTGTGGATGTTCGGCTATGCTGAGGCCTACTGAACGGCATAGCTTGTTAGAGGCACCTTCCACATAGTTTGAGAATGTCTGGTGGAGATTGAGCTGTGAGTCAATCTCTGGTAGGTGGGTTGTTATTACTGAACCTGGTGCTTGAATAAGTTCTTGTGTCTTGTTGGATACAAGAGCCTCTTTAGCAGGTCCGTCACCGCTTTCTGTGTCAACAGCCCCTTCTATGGTATATCCAAAGCCTTTGCCTCCACGCTTCGTCTGGGGCGTAGAGGTTTTATTGACATTACTATCTTCATTCTTTACAACGATAGTATGCCAGTTAAGTCTTATTTTGCCAAAGGTATTACTTATCGCGATGCGGAGGTGTTCGATGTAGTTTTTCTCGATATGTTGGCGCACATAGTCGCTCGGTATGCGAAGAATGAGAGTGCATGTAGCTGGACTATATGACTCAAATTCAACGGGAGAGAACCACTTCTCGTATTCACTCGCCTCTATATTCTGCTCAAAGTATTTCAGGCAACTTGCCCATAGGGCACGCGGATTTTGCACGTTAGGATTTAATTAAAGGCCCCTCACCCGTTCTGCGGACACCCTCTCCCCAAGGGGCGAGGGAAATATTAGTAAAGCCGCTGGTGTAGGGGCGTTATATGTAATGTTTAAGCGAAAAAATGTAATATCCCTCTCGCCCTTTGGGGAAGTCCGATGTTGATAACATCGGAGTATGTGCAAAGGATGCCCATAGGGCAGGTGAGGGGCTACTTATCTTTCCTTCCGAAGAGGGAGAAATGCACATAGCGCTTTGGATGAGCCTTGAGGTCAACGAGCAAGGAGTCTGCTGCTGACATTGTGGCTGTCATATTGTTGTATAGTCCCTTGTCGTGGAGTAGGAGACCGACAGTTCCTTCGCGTGAGTTGAGTGTCTTTGTGAGGCTCTCAACGTTGGCAAGAGTCCTGTCAACCTTTGACATGGTTCCTGCGAGGTCGAGGCTTGCGAGATTGCCTGTGAGTTTCTCTGTGTTGGCAAGTGTCTGGTCTGCCTTTTCTGCTATACCAGGAATGCGCTGGTTGAGGTCTGCAAGCATCTTGTTAAGCTCGCGTGATGATACTGCGAGATTGTCGGTTATTGTCTGCGCATTATGCAAAGTCTTGGCAAGTGCAGGATCTGCAAGAAGCTGATTGATAGATGCGAGGATGCTATCGAGCTTTGGAAGCATCTGCTCAATGGCAGGAACCATAGCTTTGACCTGTCCGAGAGCACCTTCAGAAACAGCACCCTTGATTACGTCGCCCGGCTTGAGAAGGTTGTCGGGAGAACCTGCAAGGATGAGGTTGACGCGAGAGTTGCCCATGAGGTCGGTGCTTATCTCTGCGGTTGTACCTACTGGAAGGTGCAGAGCCTCGTCAACATCAGCTCTTGCCACGATGATGTGGCGCTGGTAGTCGTATTCTGTATCAAGCACGGTGCCAATGCGATAGCCGTCGGCATATATAGGCGCTGCGCCTGAGAGACCTTCTGCATTATCAAATTCCACTATATAGATGTTATCTGATGCGAAAAGCGACTTTCCCTTGAGGAAGTTCATTCCGAAGAACAGAAGAACTATTCCAACGATTGCCACAAGGGCAATCTTTACTTCTTTTGTAAAATATTTCACTGTTTATATTTTTGGTTTCTGATTCTATTTTGAGTCTTGGCAAGTTATTTCCACTTTTCTGCGGACTTCTGGTTTACCTTGAACTCAATTACTGCATCGTTAGTGTTTATCTTTTCGCCATTTCGGAAAGCTACGACAAAGCATCCAGGGAACTTCTGTGCCATATCGTTTCGCAACTGCACGATCTCGTTGTAGTCTGGTGACGCTCCGAGTGTGTATTTGTATATTCTGCCTTCCTTGTAGTAGCTGGCATTCTTCTCGCCCTTGAAACGTGAGTCGTTTGGATCAAGCACCTTATCTGCCACGAAAATCTGCAACATAAAGATAGGTGCACCAACAGGGGCGTTGACAGGAGTCTTCTTTGCTTTAGGAGCCTGAACTGACTGTGCCTTAGGCTGTTGTGCAGGCTTTGGCTGTTCTACCTGTGGTAGTGTCTGAACCTTAGGCTGTTGTGCAGTCATAGGTTGCTCTACCTGTGGTAGTGTCTGAGCCTTAGGCTGTTGTGCAGGCCTTGGCTGTTCCACCTGTGGTAAAGTCTGAACCTTAGGCTGTTGAGCAGGTCTTGGCTGCTCTACCTGTGGAAGTGTCTGAACCTTAGGCTGCTGTGGCTCAGGATCTTTTCTTACCTGAGGATTTTGATTTGCTCTTTGAACCTGATTTAGAGGTTGATTTTGAACCTGACTTTGATTTGGTCTTTGAGCTTGATTTTGTGCTCCGTTTTGCCTTGCTACTTGACTTTGAACTTCGTTTGCTTGTTTTGCTAACTGATTTATTGTCTCGTTTGCTGGCTTTGCCACCTGAGCGTTTGCTTGATTTTGAGCTGTGCTTGCTGGCCTTGCCACTTGAGCGACTGCCTGATTTTGAGGAGCGCTTGGCTGTGGTTGCTGCCTTACTACGTTTCTTTGAGGAGCTGGAGCTGGCTCTTGAGCTCTGTTTATTGTTTCGTTTACTCTTGGAAGAGCTGCTTGCAGTTGAGTTATGTTTGGCTCGCTTTGAGCTGGCTGCAGCCTCATATCTACGACCTCCCTTATTTCCATCTCGGGCTCCTGTTGTTGAGGTTCTTCTATTTGAACAGGTGCCTTTGTCGAGGAAGACGATCCGCTGCTGTAGTTGTTCTTGTATTTTACGAATGCCTGATAGATGCCTCGTGCCATCTCGTCAACGCTTGCCTCATTGTTCAGGAGCTTTTCCTCATCGCTTGTTGAGATGAAGCCCAGCTCGATAAGACAGCTTGGCATAGATGTTTCGCGCAATACGAGGAATCCAGCCTGCTTTACTCCCTTGTTAGGACGCTTGGCTATGGAACATACGTTTGTCTGTACGAGCTTTGCAAGTTCCACGCTCTTCGACATGTTATTGTCCTGGAGGTATTCGAAAATGATATAACTCTCAGATGAGTTTGGGTCGAAGCCACCATAGTGCTTCTTATAGTCCTTCTCCACGAGGATAACGGAGTTCTCTCGCTTAGCCACGTCGAGGTTGTCGGCTGCTCGGTGCATACCGAGGGTGTAGGTTTCAAGACCACGAGAGATCTTCTTGCCAGGAAGAGAGTTTGTGTGGATAGAGATAAAGAGGTCTGCCTTAGCCTTGTTGGCAATCTCGGCACGTCCACGGAGTGTTACGAATACGTCGGTCTTTCGTGTGTAGATAACCTTCACGTCACGGCAGTTGCGTTCCACGTATTTACCGAAGGCAAGGGCTGTGCGCAGGTTGATGTCCTTCTCCTTTGAGAATTTACCCATAGCACCTACGTCATGTCCACCGTGTCCTGGATCAATAACCAGTGTGAACTTCTTGCCTGCTGCCATTGCGACAGTGGCGCAAAGTATTAATATGAATGAGATAAAAGACCTATGTGTCATTATTCTTTACACTATCTACTTTACCCTTTATTCCGTAACTCTATATACCCCTTCTGCTATTCTGCTGTCTGTTCCGTCTCTCCGCCTGGTATGTATTTCTTCAAGGCACGTGCAACGCCACTCTTCCACATATTGAGCATTTCCTCCTTGAAGGTTAGCGACTCTATGAGCTTTACTACCAATGGGATAGGCATGTGATAGCGTAGCACGCCAGAGAATAGTTTTGCATAGTTCCAGCAATCAGGATTGAACTTTTCTGAGAGTCCTTCAACGGTAGTCTTATAGCCCTTGCGGTTCTCAAACTGGAAGTCGTAACGATGTGAGCCATCAGGATTTGTCTGACGGATAATCTTTCCGTTGACAACATTCTTTGGCAGCACAATTCCCTCCTCATCATCCTGGATACCAGTAAAAATCTCGTAGGGACGACCATCGAGAAGGCCTACAAAGGCCACCCATTTCTCTTTGTTGTTCTGAAAGCGAACAACGTCACATTCCAGAACGTCAGGACGCTCTACTACTATGTTGATATCGCTATCGTATGTCATAAAATAATTATAATTTTGCAAAATATGCTGCAAAATTACAAATAAGTTTTCAATCATCCAAATTATTTCACGAAAATTAGTATCTTGTGATTGACACTCTTGTTGTAGATTAATGTGAATTTCCCTTGATTTATTTGGCAATATAGTAATTTTTGTTTACTTTTGCCCTCGAAATGAGCAATATCCGAAAATTCAAAACATAAAGGTTTAATGAAAAGCAATCGGGTCTAAAATGGAATTAGTAGAAATTAAAATAAAACGCTTTAAGGAACCTGTCACAGGTATCCTTTTAGGAAACGGCACACAATGGTCTTTAGTTAAACTGAATGTTGTTGATTATGTATTAGATGGTTTTCAATTTACGAATAAAAGGTACGTTGCCAGCAATTGTCCAATAAAAGAAGACACGTTACAATATAGGATTCTTGCAATAAAGAATAGTTCAAAAGACATCTCATCCAAGATTGACTTAAATATCTTGGAAGAGGATAAATTGTTATATTTTTTTCTGAAAAATAGCAACATATTAGTCGCTATATGTTTGCATAGAGAAGATGTATTGTATGTCGGGAAAATAAAAGAGGTAAATACAAAATCGTTTATTTTAGAATCATATGATACAGAACTTAGGGAAAGTGGTATAATGAATATTGAGTTTGATAAAGTAAGATATATTCAGATGCATACCGATTATCTTGATTCTCTCAGTTTGATTATAGACAAATAATAAAATCGTCCCACACCTCCAGTTATGAAAGAAATATTTGCTCAAGAAGGAACCCCTTGGAATTATCCTAAACGTTATAGTTTCAACGACAATTTAATTGAATTAAGAAATAATATGGAGATTGGAATGGGCGGTCCATTAATGGGTTGTCTATTCATAAATGGTACAGAGGCATCTTTGTTAAACGGGAAAAAAATGTACCGTTATGTATTTGGGGGGCCAATTATATTAACCGACAAATACATCTATATACCTTTGTTTGAGGCTAAAAATGAGTCCCGAAAAAGACCTTCATCTAAGGATCGCTTTTTGTCGTATAGTGGATTTTATATATCACGTGTAAGTTATAGTGGTGATATTGAGATTTTGTCAAATAAATTTCCAATAGTACATTTGGTTAAAAAGAAAGATAATACTCTGTTTTTTATGGATAAATATAAAGGAGAGATTAAATCAATAGAAATCCCACCAGAGGAATAAAGATTTTATCTATAATTTATGAGCTGAAATGAACTATGGGAATAAATAACATATTTCCCACACCTCTATGAATTCCTTGGTAGTGTGGGATTTTTTTTCTCTCTTTCTTGATTTCTCACCTTATGAACAGAGGATAATCCTTGCAAGAAACTCCGCTCTTCCTTCGTTGATCCTCCGTAGATACTCCATCGTTACTCCATATCAACTCCATATCAAGTCCATCGTTTCGATGGAGTAACGATGGAGATGCGATGGAGTAACGATGGAGAAACCTCGGAGTTTCAAGGAACGATTTTCCTTTTTATTTGTTATTGATTAACAAGAATCCGATGATCTTGAAGCTAATTCCATAGCCTTTGCTCTTGCAGGCTTTCCTGTTTCCGTAAGAGGGAGTTTATCTATATGGATTATGAGTTTCGGTTTGCTGAATTTATTCTTCATTTCGCTAAGTTCTGCTTTAGCCTGTTCTGTGTTTCCTTCTGTAAGTAAAACTACGATTTCGCCGAACTTTACATCTTTCTTTTTTGTTATCATAAACGGAGAAGAGAGTAAAGGCAGAAGTTCGTTTTCTATCTCCTCAATCTGTAGTTTTACCCCACCAGAGCATATTACGTTGTCGCGTCTGCCTATTATGCGGAAAGTTCCGTCTTGTCGCAACACTACTATGTCGTTGGTTATCAGCGTTTCAGGATTCAAGGCAGGAGCGTTGATTATCAGACAGCCGTCTTTGTCTTGCGAGAGGCTGACGCCTGGCATTGGTGTGTACCATTCAGATGCGTCCTTTCCTGAAAGTCTTCGCATAGCGATATGCGAGAGAGTTTCAGTCATTCCGTAGGTGCTCCATATCGCGTTTGGGAATGTGCGGATTTGCTTTTCCACTTCCTCGCTAATGGCTCCTCCCCCTACGATTACGTGTTTTGTATTGGCGAGAGCCTGTCTTTCCTTCTCTACAAGTAGTGTGTTATAGAGTTGTAATGGTACGATAGCTGCAAAGGTAGGTGGGGTTTGCTGAAGGGCGATATCTGCAAAAGGATGTCCGCTTGGTGGGATATTGATAATTCGTAGTCCTCTCTCTATCGCCCTCACTACCATCATCTTACCTGCGATATAGTCGAGAGGCATACAGAGAAGTGCCGTGTCGCCTTCTTTTAGGTTTAGGAAGTCGCAGGTCATTCTTGCTGAAGCACGCATACGAGATTTCTCTACGAGCATACGCTTTGGTGTGCCCGTACTGCCACTTGTCTTTACCTCTATGAGAGGAGAAGACGACAGGAAATCAGATGTGAATTCTTCTAAAGTCAAATTAATTGCGAATGACTAATTACCTATTTACTCTAACCTCTAACCTCTAACCTCAACAACTAAATTAGCACCTTCGATATTAACTCCGTTCTCTATGTTGTCTGTAAATAACTGCCCTGTGCCTAAACCTTGAGGGAATATGATGTTAGGACCATATACCGATTCTGCGAGAAGGGCGATGGAGCGAAGACCTATGTTGCTTTCAAGGGCAGAGGTGATCCAAGAGTTAATGCCTCGCTTGTTGGCAAGGTCAATCCATTCGCAAGTGCCAGATATTCCACCGTGCATAGTAGGTTTCAATACTATGTATTGAGGATGGATAGTATCAAGAAGTCTTGCTTTTTCCTTTGGATCATTAATGCCTATCATTTCTTCATCAAGGGCAATGGCAAGAGGGGATTCTTTACAAAGTCGTGCCATCTCGTCCCATTGTCCCTGACGGATAGGCTGCTCTATGGAATGAATATCATATTTTGCCAATTCGTTGAGCCTGTCCATAGCCCATTCTGGAGAGAATGCCCCATTGGCATCAACACGTAGTTGCAGGTCTTCCTTTGGGAAACAAGAGCGAACATAACGTATCAGTTCTATTTCTTTCTGCCAGTCGATAGCCCCAATCTTGAGTTTGATGCAACGAAATCCGATCGCCATCTTGACCTTAACCTGTTCAAGCATATCCTCGAATGAAGACATCCAGACAAGTCCGTTGATTGGTATTGATACTTTGCCTTTGGCAATTGATAATTGAGAATTGACAATTGATAATTCATCTTTTGCTTCTGCAACTGCTGATTCAAGGGCGAAGCGAAGGGCTGGGTAGGAGAGCATATCGTCAGGCCAAGTGCCATTAAGAACAGCGGGAAGAGCCTTTTCTGCAAGTCGTCTTACCTCTGAGATGTCTGGATAGGCATTCCTATCGCAAGAGAGGTCGGGTAGGGGAGCAAGCTCACCTGTGCCTTTCTTTCCTGTTGCTTTATCTGTTAGCGTAATGAGGTACATCTCGTGAAGAGAGTATTCTCCACGAGATGTACGTGCTGGTTTCTTGAAATGAAGAGTTTCTTTTGAAATGCTTAGCTCCATAGGGATGAGATTCTGGGAGAAACCTGAATAACGGTAACTTTAATTTTCAATTCTCAATTCTCAATTTTCAATAGCCTTTAAGGCAACGGTTTTCCCCAGTTAGGCTTGCGCTTCTCAAGGAATGCGCGACCACCTTCCTGAGCCTCGTCCATGAAGTAATAGAGCAAGGTTGCATCACCTGCAAGTTGCTGAATACCAGCCTGTCCGTCAAGCTCTGCATTAAGGCCGGCTTTGATCATACGGAGAGCCATAGGAGAGCGTTCCATCATAGTTTTTGCCCATGAGATACATTCATCCTCAAGCTGATCGTAAGGCACAACCTTGTTCACCATACCCATATCCTCAGCTTCCTTGGCAGTATAGAGACGGCACATGAACCAAATTTCGCGCGCCTTTTTCTGTCCTACGATACGTGCGAGGTATGAGCTTCCGAAGCCTGCATCGAAGCTTCCTACCTTCGGACCTGTCTGTCCGAACTTGGCATTTTCAGCAGCTATTGTAAGGTCGCAGACAAGATGAAGTACATGACCACCGCCAACCGCAAATCCGTTTACCATAGCTATTACTGGCTTTGGCAGACGACGAATCTGCATCTGCACATCGAGTACGCTGAGACGTGGCACGCCGGCATCATCCACATAGCCACCACGACCTTTCACGTTCATGTCTCCTCCTGCACAGAATGCCTGCTGACGAAGATATTCCTCGTCTGTCTGTCCTTCCTTGCGAGGAGTCTCGGCACCTGTGAGGAGTACTACTCGAATATCTCGGTTCTCACGACATATTGCGAATGCCTCTGACAACTCTTTGGTTGTCAAGGGCGTGAAAGCGTTACGATAGCGAGGGCGATTGATAGAAATCTTTGCTATGCCCTCTGCATATTCAAGGATTATCTCCTTGAAAGGGTGTAGGATTGTCCAGTTCATATATTTATAATTATGGCCTCTCCCCCCGCTCCTGACACATACTCTGATATTATCAATATCGGACTTCCCCCGTAGGGAGGGAGCTGGAAGGCGATGGCATGTTTATTATTCAATTTTAGTTTTGGGGGGATCCAGCTCCCTCCCTACGGGGGAGGGCGGGGGGAGAGGCCACCTCTAATAGTCTTGCCGCATTTCCTCCTTCTTCCGTCAGCCAGTCGATGGCATTGGCAATATCTTCAGCCTTGCTTACAGCCTTTCTTGAAATGCCGTATTGATGACAAGCACCTACGGCAGTTGTGTGGTGTGATGCCATAACGTATTCATCGCGGGCAGGAGAATTCTCCAATCCTGGCAACTGCTTAAAGATTTCGCCACCTCCATTATTTAGGAGAAGCATGCGGAGATTAGGTTTCAGGTGCATGTTCCAGAGAGCGTTCTGGTCATAGAAGAAACTGAGGTCTCCTATAACGCAATACACATTTCCTTCGCTAACGAGAGATGCGCCAACGGCTGTGGAGAGAGAGCCTTCTATTCCGTTAAGACCTCGATTGCAGAACACGAAATGATTGGCATGACGTGCTGCAAGACGTATGGCGGTAGAGTTTGCGTAATACACATCCGACTCTTTCGTCATGCGTTTCTCAAGTTCCTGAACGGCTTGTTCCGTAATCTTGACAGGCTGTTTCTTCGCATCTTCCCTTACGGATGAGAGAAGTCTGTCCCAGTTCATGCCAAATGCGTTCTTCTCTAACTGGAGAATAGAGGATAAATCCTCAAAAACGGTTGTAGCAGAGCCTTGAAGAATATAGCTTGCGTGCTGCGTGATATCCTCAATCTGCATTTGCTCGTTGAGCATCACTATTGTGCAGTCGTCAAGAGTGCGCATGAACTGTCGCAAACGCTTGCTGATAGTCGTACTACCTATAAATAACAGGAAGTCAGGCTTATAATCCTCTGTATCAGAACCTAACTTGATAAAGGTATCATCAAGACTTGGTGAAGGATCATCGGAAGAGAGAGGCTCAGAAAGGATAGTTATGCCTTGACGGAGCTTTGCTATTGCCTTGCTTGGTATCTCGTAGCGTTGGCTCTGTCCTATGACGAACATAGGGCGTTGTGAGCGTGAAAGCATATCGAGGAAGTATTTCCTTTCAATCTCGTCTGTCCAACGAAGTGGATATATGCCTTGAAGTTCTGGAAGTTCCTTTGTCGTGAAATCAAAGAGAGGTTCGGTTATCGGTACATTGATATGTACAGATTTCTTTGTCGTCATCAAGGTAAGGATAGCCTCGCAAACAAGTCTGCGACAATACCATTCCTCTATATCGTCCTTACATTCAGGAAGGTTCACACTTTTCTCAACAAAAGAACCTAAGGCATTTGGCTGTGGCATGGTCTGGCCGTCAAGTTGACCTATCCAAGCCTGTGGCCTGTCGGCAGAAATGACGATTATTCCACGATTTTGATATGAAGCCTCTGCTGCTCCTGGGAGGGTGTTGAGAAGGGCAGAGCCGGAAGTCACACATACAGCAACCATCTCGCCTGTCTGATGCGCTATTCCTAAAGTCACGAAAGCGGCAGAGCGTTCATCGGTCACAGGATGACAGATGAATTTCGGTGATTCGTTAAAATTATGTACGATAGGAGCATTTCGACTGCCAGGGCACACAACAATGTGCTCAACTCCGTAGTCGATTAGCAGAGAGGTTAGTATGTTGATATTTTCCTTGGAAGAAAACATAGTATAAATGAAAAATCAAAAAATGAAAAATGAAAAATACAGTTTACGTTTTATGCGTATTCTCATTCGCAAGATATGCTAAATCGTATTTTATAATTTTTCATTATTCATTTTTCATTTTAGAAAAAAGGTGGTCGCACCGATGATGTGATGAAAACTCCGAGTAAAAAAGATTTGAGGACTCCCCGTCTTTGTAATCCATCGGCTTTTCAGCTTTCCTGATGTGATGTCACCCGAAGTGTTTATGCCATCAGGGGTAATGGCCCGCCATTGACAAAAGAAGCTGTCTCGGTTTTCAGAATTATTTGATGAGTATCCCGATCGAACCGGTGCGACCTAATATTTCTTTGTTTTTATGTCTGCAAAGGTAATAATTTTTTTCGATAAACCATTGAAATAACCGAAAAAATTATTCTTCTGCCAAAGATTGCATCACCCTTTGCATGTTTTCGAGCATAGTATTCATGTTCTCTGGTGTCTTGCAAACAGCAAGGAAGAGATCGTTGAGGTCTATGTCGTCAGGTGTATTGACTGGTGAATTGTGGAGCAAAGTTTGCATATTATCTGCAAGAAGTCGGTATATGCAAACCACATTAGTAGGCTTTGTATGTGCCTTTACAGCCTTTCTGCCTGACTGATATCCTCTTATCACGGCTATCACCATAGCTCGAATGGCTATATCTGATGATACCTTACCAGCCTCAAGAGGTGCCATATCCTCGTTGATTACCTCGAAATATTCCTCGATGCTCATCACATGGCCTTGCAGAACAGCGTAGAAGTTTCTGCGATACTCGTCAGCCATAAGGTTGAAGAGCTTGTCTGTTCGACAGGCGTGTTGCATCATCGTCATGGAATTGAGGGATGCAGGATCTGCCTCGCGAAGACGTTGTTCCAGTTGCTCGTGCGAAGGATAGTTGACAATGGCAATAGCATCAAAGATACTCTCATAAAGGAACTGAGCCATTTCCTCGTAATGATCAAGCAATAATTGCTTCATCTGACGAGGCTCTACGCTCTGAGGACCATCGGCTTCAGGAAGGCTTCCCTCTACTATTCCTTCAACGAATGAAGTGAAGAAACCTCTGACTATTGCTGGTATTATTCTTGGTGAATTCAAAATTACTTACGAATTAATTATCAAAAATTATTTGAAAATCTTGAATTGATACCCTTGTGATATAAGCCATTCCAGAGATTCTGGAAGAGCTGTCTGAAGTTTGTCGATGCTCTTCAGAGAATCATGGAAGGTGATGATTGAACCGTTGCGTGTGTAGGTCTTTATGTTGTTGACCACATCCTCGGCTGTAAGAAGCTTTGAGTAGTCGCGTGTAACGACATCCCACATTACAACCTTGTATTTGCGCTTGAGCCAGATATAGGCCGCAGGTCTCATCCACCCATGTGGTGGACGGAAATACTTGGAATGAATCAGCTCATTAGCCTTGTTGGTATTCTTCACATACGTCTTCAGGGTATGTCGAACACTACCCATGTGGTTGTATGTGTGATTTCCAACCTGATGTCCCTCAGCCTTTATGCGTTCAAAGAGATGAGGGTACTTACGAACATTGTCACCTACCATAAAGAATGTAGCCTTTATCCCATACTTTGCTAAAGTGTCAAGAATAAAGGGTGTTGCTTCCGGAATCGGTCCATCATCAAAGGTGAGATAAACCGAATGCTCCTTTGGATCCATTCGCCAATAAGCCTTGGGATAGATCCAACGGAGCCATATGGTAGGTTGTTCAATTATCATTTATTCACCGAAATTGCCGCCACGATTGTGATATACAGTCATGAGACTCTCAAATTCCTTGTTCTTCTTCTGTACCAATGTTGCATCATACTGATTTGCAATCTCAAGGAGACGCTGCATGGTATAGAAGTGGAGCATACAGTCACGCTGAGACTGGTTGAAGCGGTTCTGGCTCAGAGAAAGATACCAGGTAAGATACTGCTGGCTGTTCTTCCACATAGCCTCGAACACCTCTTCTGCCTTCTTCTTTTCTCCAACAGAATAGTAGCCGTTAAGGAAGTCCATGCCACCGCTCAGGTATGTCATAGGAACGTTGTATGCAGGCAGAACCTTTTCTGCGTATGCGAGAACCTTCTTTGCCTTATCGTTCTTGCCTTCCTGAAGGAGGTGAGTGATGAGGCTACCGAACAGGCGACGATGTGTGAAGCACATACGCATTACTGTCTCATCAAGATAGAGTCCTGGTGTCTCAAGACCACCAAACTTGAACTTGTTCATGACATTATTGTATGTCTTCTCTGTATCGAAGTTGGTCTGCTCGTTTGTAGCGAACGGAGTGATACGGTTTACAAGACCTTCCTGAATGAAGTTGTCGCCGAGGTTCATGAAGTTCTCAGCACCTACGGTGAGGGCAACGTAGAGAGGACGTGTCCAGTTGGCGTTGCTTATCATCTCAAGCATCATGAGGTCGTTCTTGTAGAGAGCGTGCTTACCCTTAAGTGAGATTGCCATCTTCTCAGGAATCTGAATCTCATTTCCAGCAGAGTCGCGTGGAATCATCATACCGCTCTTCCTTACTGCGTTAGCGTCAATAGTGAGATAGAGGGTATCTGTTGGGATTACATGCATATCACCCGTACCGCCACGAACCCAATACTTCATTACGTTGTGGATGTCGAATGGATCCTCGCCATACTGCTTACGAGCTGCCTCTGGGTTCTGTGCATAGAAATCCCTGATTTGACTCTTCAGCTCTGGAGCAACGGTAATGTACTCGTTAGTACCTGAGCAATAGTCGAGACGTCTCCAAGTGATAGGAAGTGCAGGAGATTCGTATGCCGGACGCATCATCTGGTCGATGTACCAGTCTGTCTGTAGATATGAAAGGTTGCAGACACGGGCATCTGTACCTACACCCTCAACATCCTGATTGTACCAGAGTGGGAAGGTATCATTATCACCATTTGTATAGATGACTGGATATGTGCCTTCCTGCATAGAGTTCAGATAGTTCTGACCGAAGTCACGACAGCAATAGCGACCTGAACGATCGTGATCGTCCCATGTCTGTGAAGCCATCTGAACAGGAACAAGCAGACCTGCACATCCGATGATTCCTGCAAGTGCCACGTTCTCCTTCTTTGTCTTACGAGCAATAAGGTCGATGATAGCAGCGATACCCATACCACACCAGATAGAGAATGCATAGAATGAACCTGCGTATGCGTAGTCACGCTCACGAGGCTGCAAAGGTGTCTGGTTAAGATAGAGTACGATAGCGAGACCTGTCATGAAGAACAGGAAGAATACTACCCAGAATTGCTGAATACCCTTCTTGCCACGATATGCCTGCCAGAAGAGACCGATAAGACCGAGAATGAGAGGCAGACAGTAGAACACGTTATGTCCCTTGTTATTCTTAAGCTCGTCAGGAAGGAGATTCTGGTCACCAAGCATAGCATTATCGATGAATGGAATACCTGTGAGCCAGTTGCCATGCTCAAGTTCGCCATGTCCCTGAAGGTCGTTCTGACGACCTGCGAAGTTCCACATGAAATAACGCCAGTACATGAAGTTGCATTGGTATGAGAGGAAGAAGCGGATGTTCTCCATCATAGTAGGCATATTTACTGTCATCATTTCACCACAGCGGTCATAGTTCACAGAATTTGTCTCTATACCGCCCATCCAGTCCTCGTATGCTTTGACGTGATTTGGGTCAGAGCTATGCATACGTGGGAAGAGCATATTCTGTGCATATACGTATGAATCCTTTGTGCGAACTGTGAAGTATGAGTCCTTCTCGTCTGCTGATGCCTTTTCTCTACGCTGGATTACAGGAGCACCCTCCTTCATCTCAGGACGGCACATATTGCCTTCAACCTTGAGAGCAACCTGTGAAGCGTATGAAGGACCATAGAGCAATGGACGATCACCATACTGGTCACGGCTGAGGTAGTTACCGAGAGTGAAGATATCCTCTGGTGAGTTCTGATCCATTGGTGGGTTAGCACTTGAACGAACCACAATCAGAGCGTAGGTAGAATAGCCGATCATCAGCATCAGCATACAGCAAAGAGCTGTGTTCTTGATGCGTGAGGTAACATAGTATGCCTTTGTCTTCTTGTTCTTGAGCTGGAGAGCACCATAGAGCAAGGCAAGGATGATGATGCCGATAACTACAGCTGACCATCCATATCCATAGAATGGAATACCGAGCATTCCAACGGCAAGAAGGAATGAGATATTTGTCTTCTTGAAACTCTTGTCAACATAGCTCTCGTAGATAGCCCATACAACAACGCCAACAAGCAGAGCGATATAGACAATCTCACCTGTGTTGAATGGCATTCCGAGGGTGTTCACGAAGAACAACTCGAACCAACCACCAACGGTTATGATACCTGGTACAACGCCATAGAGTACTGCTGCTACTATAACAACACTTATTGCAAGTGCTATGAGCGAACCCTTGAGGTCTGCGTCTGGATAACGCTTGTAGTAATATACAAGTACGATAGCAGGAATACAGAGCAGGTTCAGAAGGTGTACTCCAATAGACAGACCTGTCATATAGGTGATAAGTACGAGCCAACGGTCTGAATGTGGTGCGTCTGCATTATCCTCCCATTTCAGAATCATCCAGAATACAACTGCTGTAAAGGCACTTGAATAGGCATAAACCTCACCTTCAACGGCAGAGAACCAGAATGTATCAGAGAATGTGTATATGAGTGCGCCAACCAAGCCAGAAGCCTCGATGGCTATTGTCTTTGTAGTGGTGAGTTCATCCCAATTATCTATTAGCAGACGGCGTACAAGGTGCGTTATCGTCCAGAATAGGAACAAGATACACGTAGCCGACAAGAGAGCACTCATGGTGTTTACCATACGTGCCACGTCTGAAGGGTCGCTAACAAATTGGGTGAATAGGTTGGCTGTGAGCATAAAGAATGGTGCGCCAGGTGGGTGACCAACTTCGAGCTTGTAGCCTGTAGTGATAAATTCAGGACAGTCCCAGAAAGAGGCTGTAGGTTCAATGGTAGAGCAATATACAAAGGCTGCAATAAAGAATGTTACCCAGCCGAGTACGTTGTCTATCAGTCTGTACTGTTTCATTTATTTACTTAAGTATTTATAAAATGATGTTTTATCCTTTTTAGGAATTTGTTATTATCCAATTCCGTGCAAACTTAGGCTCGCACGATAAAAATAGTGCGTGTCAGCCTCCAAAAGGCTGGCGCACGTCTTTGATTTTTATCGTGCAAAATTACTAAATATAGTGTAGAAAAAAGAATGAATTTCAGAAAAAATGCGAATTAAGGCTTGATTTTGTTTTCTTTAACTTTTTGAGGGTTGAAAAGTAACTATTCTGAAATTCCAAGGAAAATCCGTTCTTCGTAGGGGGTAAATACCATTTACTTACCATTAAAATACCATTAATTTACCATTAAAATACCATTCGCAATGGTATTATAATGGTATTATTATGGTAATATAATGGTAATATAATGGTATTATCATCGGACTTACAATGGATTTAGGGGGAAACTATAACGGACTTGCATTATTCACAGGTTTGATGTTTTTCTTCAAAATTATTGTGGTAAATTTGGAGATTTATGGGATATTGTATATTTTTGCATTCATGTTTGCGAATGCAAGGAATATTTTTGTTTTTATAACATGCAATTAGAATATGAAGTTTATAAGATTTTGTTTGTTGTTTGCTGTGGCTTTTGCTTTATGTTCTTGTAAACATGAAGTTAGGGAGATTTCTCCTGATAAAATAGGCGGTTATTGGGAACTACAGAATGATGTAAAGTTCTCAGGATTAGCATTCACCCACATGTGGTTTATGGATAACGAACATCGTCCTATTTTTGTTGTTGATCCAGTAGTCTATGATACTATATATGAGTATAAAAAGGTGTTTGTGACTGGGGATTCGCTTCGCCTTATTGACCATAATGACAAGGAAATGATTGTCAAGATAAAGGAACTGTGTGATAGTGCGCTTGTTTTGACTGATTTTCCTGGTGCGAGTGATGATTTGGTGTTTAGAAATCCTGAGTATGTACCAGGTTTTGATAAGAATGGTGAATTTGCTGCTCTTCAATCACTTCCTAGCCGTAAATATAGCATTACGAAGGATTCTCTTGATATCAATATGAAATCGTATAGTGTAAGGGAATGGGCGGATGGAGAGTATGTCGCTTTGACAAATAAACAAGTTGCCAAAGCGCGTGACATTGCAAAGGAATATTTGAAAAATAAGTCATATCTAAAGAATGGTTGGAATAAGAGTGAAGAACCAAAAGATTTTGATGAATATTTAAGGCAGTATTTGGGCTATAAGAAGGATGGAAAATTAATTGCAGCTATTAAGATGTCTATATTTCGTCATGAAACATATAGTCCTTTCCCTTATATGGGCTTGAAAACTTGGATGGCGGAATCTACAGGAGGAGGTTGTAATTATTTACATTTCGAAATAGACATAGAGGAAGGGAAAGTTCTCTCATTTCACTCTAATGTGGTTTCGTGTATGCTTGGATATTAATAAAAATAGCCAGAGAGATAGTCCTCTGGCTATTTCTGATTATTTTATCCTATGATCTCCCAGAAATCTTCTGGTAAAGATATGTTTTCTATGTTCTTTGCATCCTTGAAAAGAGGAGCGATGTCTTGGGCGTTGAAACCTGCTATGCCACAGCCTATTGGGGTGACGAGAAACTGCTTTTCGGTATGTTGTGAGGCATAGGTTATGAACTCGTCAACGTATGGCTGTATGGTTTCTACGCCTCCTTGCATGGTTGGTATGGCGTATGATTGGCCTTGAATGCCGACACCTTTGCCCATTTCTGCTCCGAAATGCAGACGAGCCATTCGGGCTGCGCCTCCTCCGTGGAAACCGCCAAGATTAGAGCCAAAGACGAATATCTCGTTTGGTTGGAGAGTAGTTATAAACTCTGGTGTTATTCTGTTTTTCTGCATAATTTAGGTATAGTTAGAATGGTTTAGATACTATAAAAACGGCCATGCGATAATCATATACCTCATTACCTTGCCTATGCTTATGCTTATGAGGGTTATGAAAACGTTGGCTCTCATGAGTCCAAGTAATATCGAAATCGCACTTCCGAGAAGAGGAAGGAAGGCAAAGAATCCCATCCATGCGCCTCTTCCTCCCATGAACCGTTGGGCTTTGTCGAGACTTTCCTTCTTTACATGGAGATATTTCTCAATCCAGTCTGTTCTTCCCATTCGTCCTATGCTGTAATTGAACATAGAGCCAGCGGTATTGCCTATTGAGGCGTATATCACCATTTCCCAAGGATCAACTCCTGCTGCAAGCATAGCCAGCATTACTGCCTCTGATGAAAATGGAAATACGCTACCTGCTATGAATGCTGCTATAAGCATTCCAATAGGACCATATTGTATTAGGAAATCAAGCATGGTGCTATAGGATTGGAATATTGAAATGTTGGGTATAGATTGCCATTATTGATACCATCGCTATTATCGCTATTGTTATGATGAATACGATGTTTGTCAGTTTGGTGCTTGTCAACGAGAAATAATGTGCTGCATGCGGACTAACAGCTATAGCAAGCATCGCAAGGGTATAGTCGGCGTATGGTGGTACTATTGGGACAATAACCGTAAAGAATATTGCCAGCGTGATGATTACATCGTATAGGGTTCTCGTTTTCAGTTTGTCCTTGTATGCAGTTCGGACGAAATGAATCCAACCTATCAGCATGAGAATCACCAATATAGCGTAGCAAACGAGATGCCCGACCGTTACTGTTGAGTAGTCGAACAATACGGAACCGTCATGCAAAGGCGTAAAATGGTTCTTTATCCAGTCGGTGTTTTCTTTATATACAAAATACGGGATTAAAGTCCAGTATGGCAGGACAATTCCCATTACGATAGCGCTTACTGCCTTTAATGAAATTGCATATAGAGGGGTGCATAGCAATAGTATTACTATCGGAAGAAAGTATAGGAAGGGTGTCCATATAATGCTTCCTGCACTTATCATTAATGCCATGCAGAATATGCTTGGCACTTCCTTCTTGTCTTTATAGCAGAAAAGCAGGAGATAGGTGCACAAAGCCATTAGTGTCTGGATTGTGCTTGTCTGCCAGCTTGTGGCTATTGTTGCCTGCATCGTGGCAAGCCAGAGGAATACGCAAGACATCATCCTCGATCTTATTCTCAGAAGTGTGTTGCGGTTATTCATCTCTGCCATCAGATAGGTACAAAAAGCTGTCAGCAAGAGTGGAATCCACAGTTTCTTGGAAACCACTCCTGCTGCAAACCATATCAGTATGCTAATAATAGCTGATACTGGTAGGGCTAATGAACTTTCTGCTACTCTATTCTGAAATCGTTTCATCAGGTTAAATGAATAATGAAAAGTGAAAAATGAAAAATACAAGTTACTTTTTTTGCTTTATAGTAGTAATCTGTATTTTTTAATTTTTCATTTTTAATTTTTCATTTTTAATTTTTCATTTATTATAGATCCTGCCCTATATCAGAACGGAAATACTTATCCGTGAACTGAATCTTCTGTGCCTCGGCAAAGCTCTTCTGAAGAGCCTCTTCCTTGTTCTTGCCGTAAGAGCTAACAGCAATAACACGACCGCCGGCTGTTACCACCTGACCGTCCTTGGTCGCTGTTCCTGCATGGAACACGATACTGCCCTCAACATCCTTGATGCCTGTGATTGGGTAGCCCTTTACATATTCCTGTGGATAGCCACCGCTAACGAGCATTACACATACAGCGGCACGCTCGTCAAATTCTATAGTACGCTTGTCGAGATCCTCATTAGCAACACCCTCAAAGAGATCAACGATATCACTCTTGAGACGAAGCATAACACTCTCAGTTTCAGGGTCTCCCATACGACAGTTATACTCGATTACCATTGGTTCGCCGTTCACGTTGATAAGACCGAAGAAGATAAAACCCTTATAAACGATGCCTTCCTCTGCAAGACCTTCAACTGTTGGACGGATGATGCGCTCGTCAACCTTCTGCATCCACTCCTTTGTTGCGAATGGAACAGGTGTCACGCTACCCATACCGCCAGTATTGAGACCTGTATCGTGCTCGCCGATACGCTTGTAGTCCTTTGCCTCTGGAAGAATCTTGTAGTTCTTGCCGTCGGTAAGAACGAATACTGAGCACTCGATACCTGAAAGGAATTCCTCGATAACGACACGTGAAGAAGCGTTGCCGAACATACCGCCAAGCATCTCGCGAAGCTCTTTCTTTGCCTCCTCAAGATTGTCGATGATGAGCACACCCTTACCTGCGCAAAGACCGTCAGCCTTCAGAACGTAAGGAGCCTTCAAGGTTTCAAGGAACTTACAACCTTCCTCTACGTGATTGCCGTCGAATGTCTCGTAAGCAGCAGTAGGGATGTTATGACGCTTCATGAAAGCCTTTGCGAAGTCCTTAGAGCCTTCGAGAACAGCACCAGCCTTTGAAGGACCGATAACTGGAATGTTCTTTGTGCGCTCGTCATTCAGAAGATTGTCGTAGATGCCCTTTACCAATGGATCCTCAGGACCTACAACTACCATATTTACGCCATTCTCAACAACGAATGCCTTGATAGCCTCGAAGTCGTCGGCCTTGATAGCTACGTTTTCACCAACCTCACCAGTTCCTGCGTTACCAGGAGCGATGAAAAGTTTCTCACACTTTGCGCTCTGCGCAATCTTCCATGCCAAGGCGTGTTCGCGACCGCCTGAACCTAATAGTAAAATCTTCATATAAGACCTTTATCTGTTATTATTAATTTCGTGTTGTATATTGAAATGAAAAATGAAAAGTGAAAAATGAAAAATACAAGTTACCTTCTTCGATCTAAAGTTGTAATCTGTATTTTATAATTTTTCATTTTTAATTTTTCCCATTTAGATAATCCTCAAAATACCTCGTGATCCTCTCATGCAGATGCACGCTCTTATGCCCCTTCATGTTATGCCCCTCGCCTGGGTAGGCGAAGAAATCGGGCTGAGTGCCAGCCTCACTACATGCATTAAGGAACATAAGGCAGTTCTGGGGAACAACCGTAGGGTCGTTCATACCTGTGATGATCTGAAGCCTGCCCTTGAGGTTCTTAGCCTTGTTCAAGAGAGAAGTCTGCTCGTAGCCCTCTGGATTCGTCTGGGGAGTATCCATATAGCGTTCGCCATACATCACCTCGTACCATTTCCAGTCGATTACAGGACCACCTGCCACTCCCACCTTGAACACGTCAGGATAGTTGGTCATGAGGGATATCGTCATAAATCCGCCAAAACTCCAGCCGTGAACGCCGAGCCTGTCTGCATCTACGTAAGGAAGTGACTTTAGATAATTCACTCCACACATCTGATCCTTCATTTCTTCCTGACCAAGATGACGGAATGTTACCTGCTCAAACTCCTTGCCTCGGTTCTCTGAACCACGGTTGTCGAGAATGAAAAGGATATATCCCTTCTGAGCCATATAGGTTTCCCAAGAGCGTGAAGCCCAATGCCATGAGGCATCCACGTTATGAGCATGAGGACCGCCATAGACGTAAACTACGGTTGGGTATTTCTTATTTGCATCAAAATCAGCAGGTCTAACCATTCGCCAATAGAGATCGGTCACTCCATCTGCAGCCTTGATAGTTCCGTTGATATACTCAGGAACTTGATAACCTTCCCACGGATCTTTTGCCGTAAGATAGCGGACAGGCTTCTTGTTTGTCGTAAAGAGAATATCAATATTATGCGGAACGGTAGGCTCTGAATATGAGTCGGACATGTAAAGACCTGACTCGCTCAACTTGCCTTTGTGTACGCCCTTGCCTTTATCAACCATAGTGCGCTTGCCGTTTTCGATGTTCACGCTCCATAGGTTCATCTGAAGAGGATCTGCCTCGTTGCTTCTGATGATGACGCTTTTTGTCTTTGCGCAGAAACCGAGAATCTCATCAACTACAAAGTTGCCCTTAGTGAGTTGCTTGAGTTTTATATCTCCGTTCAGATTTCCGACATAGAGATGCATATATCCATCCTTCTGACTCCATAAAAGGAATTTCTGGTTGTTCCAAGGAATGAATGAGATAGGATGTAGAGGCTCTACGTATTTCTCGTCCTTTTCTGTATAGAGAGTGCGGATTTTCTCGCCACTTTCAGCAGAATATTCATCAAGAGTACAGTCGTTCTGATCTCGGTTCAGCTCAAACAGGTATATCTTCTTGCCGTCAGGCGACCATGAGATATTAGTGAAGTATCTGTCTGTTGGATCTCCTGCGTTGAGATAGATAGTCTTCTGAGAGTCAATATCATAAACGCCGATTGTCACCTTATGGCTTGTCATGCCAGCCATAGGGTATTTGTCGGGATCATGCTTTGCTTCTCTCTGGAAAAGATCAACCTGTGGATAGTCCTCCACCATACTCTGATCCATACGGTAGAAAGCAAGTTTCTTGCCATCCTCTGACCAGAAAGTGCCTTTTTCTATGCCGAACTCATTTCTGTGAACGCTCTGGCCATATACTATTTCCCTGCTTCCATCGGTTGAAAGCTGGGTAGTCTTGCCATCTGCGGTACGCACGAAGAGGTTATTATTTTCAAGATATGCATCTGCCTTACTCTTGGCATTCCACTCCAAAGAGCCTTTCTTGTCCTGACTCCATACAAGTTTCTTTGCCTTGAAGTCGATGAGCATACGCTTTGTCTTGTTGCTTACAAGTACAAGCGATTCCCTTGAGTATGGGAACTTTGCATTGAGAAGAGTCCTAACCACATTCTCACCTTCAAGACCTGCCCAAGTGTTTAGGTCGCTGAGGGTAAAAAGATGCGTTTCACTTGCATTTACCTTATTAATAAGGGAAACGCTCTCCACGTCAAGGTGCATAAGCTCATCGCCCCACCATGTGGTGTAGCGATTCTCAGGTCGCATATTGCGATAGTTGTTACCACCGAAGTTGAGATCCTCCAGCGTGAACAACTTCTTGTCCTGTGCCTGCATCATAGTCGTGGTTAGGAGTGTCAGGAATAGTATGACAAGACGATTAATCCTCATCATCGTCCATGAAGTCGTTTTTGAACTTGCTATCGCGCTTGCCACCTTTGCCGCCCTTGAAATCGTCACGCTTGCCGAATGGCTTCTTGCCCTTACGATCCTCACGGTCAAATTTCTTGCCGCCCTTCTTGCGGTCGCCACCATCACGGTCTTCGCGCTTGAAGTTCTTGCGTTCTCTGTGTTCGCGCTCCTGCTTCTCTGCCTCACGACGACGCTCAAGTGAGAGGAACTTGAATGAGCGAATATCCTGCTCTTCGTTCTCCTCCTGCTCGTCCATACGCTGCTTGAACTCACGATTCTTCTTGAATCTGTGCTTCTCAGCCATCTGTCTCTTCTCTTCCTCTGTCTTTACAACGCCACCCTCAGCACGGAAATCGCTGAAACGACCATTGAAAAGACAATACTTTCTGAACTCACACTCAAGTGAGCCATTGTAGAGAGGAATCTTGATGCTTGGCTTCAGACGGATCTGCTCAAAGCACTCCTGACGATAACTAAGAACCCATGCCTCGTTATCCTTGAAGCAGTTCTTCAGCTTGTCGCCGATCATCTTGTATGTAGCCAAGAGGTTAGGGGTAGAGATACGCTCTCCGTATGGTGGGTTTGTCACCATGATAGCCTTCTCCTTTGGCTGCTTGAAATCGGCAAAGTCTGCCTGCTCTATTATGACATCCTTGCTAAGACCAGCTGCACGCACGTTGAGGGATGCTGTATTAACAGCCTTCATATCAATATCATAGCCGTAGATCTTATGCTCGAACTCACGTTCACGAGAATCGTCGTTGTAGATCTCGTCAAAGAGGTCTGCGTCAAAGTCAGGCCACTTCTCGAAGGCGAACTCCTTGCGGAAAACACCTGGTGAGATATTGCGTGCAATAAGTGCTGCCTCTACCACGATAGTACCAGAGCCACACATAGGGTCGATGAAATCAGTCTCGCCCTTCCAGCCTGTCATGAGAATCATACCGGCTGCAAGAACCTCATTAAGAGGAGCTTCTACGCTCTCCTGACGATAGCCACGACGATGCAGAGACTCACCACTTGAGTCGAGAGCAACGGTAGCGTCATTATCTGAGATATGAATGCTGATGCGTATGTCCGGACTTGAAACGGAAATGTTAGGACGCTCGCCTGTTTTCTCACGGAACTGATCCACGATTGCATCCTTCACCTTGTATGTCACGAAACGTGAGTTGCGGAAATCCTCCGAATAAACTACAGAATCAACAGAGAAAGTCTTTCCCTTCCCGATATACTCGCTCCAGTCAATCTCCTGTACCTTCTCGTACATTTCCTCGGCAGATGATGCCTTGAATGTTGCGATAGGCTTGAGGATGCGGATGGCTGTATGCAACTGGAAGTTGGCACGGTACATCATCTCCTTGTCGCCGATGAAGCTTACCATGCGATTACCCTTTTCAATATTCTTAGCTCCGAGTTCTGTCAACTCCTGAGCCAGTACTTCTTCAAGACCCATGAAGGTCTTTGCTATCATTTTAAATTCCATATCCATTAAGGTTGGTTGAGTTGTCGCGGAAACTCTTGTAAATCTTTGTATTTGGAGCTACATTCTCGGTAATCCAGATATTTGCGCCTATTACGCAGCCTTTTCCTATTGTTATCCTTCCGAGAATGGTCGCATTACTATAAACTATCACATTATCCTCAAGAATTGGGTGGCGAGGTATTCCCTTGATAGGGTTGCCGTTCTCATCAAGAGGGAAACTAAGTGCACCAAGCGTTACGCCCTGGTACAGCTTTACGTTGTCTCCGATGATACACGTTGCACCTATCACAACGCCCGTTCCGTGGTCAATAGTGAAGTGATGACCTATTGAAGCTGCTGGGTGTATGTCGATACCGGTCTCTGAATGGGCCAGTTCCGAGATCATTCGAGGGATGAGTGGTACGCCAAGAACATGAAGCTCATGGGCGATACGATAGTTCACCAATGCCTTTATCACAGGATAGCATGAGATAATCTCGCCAAAGTTCACAGCTGCCGGGTCGCCGTTGTAGGCAGCCTCGATGTCAGTTGCGAGTGTCTTACGGATCTCTGGGAGTCGTGCAATAAGCTGGTTAGTTATCTCTCTCGCTTTCTTCTGCAAACAATTGTCGTTGTCGAGACAGTCTTTGTCATCATCGCAATCCTCATCAGCAAAGCATAGACCAGCCATTATCTGCTGGAAGAGCAGTTTATGCAATCTCTCAAGGTCTATGCCGATGTGATAGGGTAGGGTGTGTCTGTTGACCGATGACTGGCCGTAGTAGCCGGGGAACAATATGCCACGGGCAAGCTGTATAATTTCAGATAATGCATCTCCTGAAGGCAGAGGATTGCCTTCCTGATGCTGATGGAACAGACCTTTGAGCGATTCGCTGTCTGAAAGCCTGCTCACCGTCTCGATGAGCGTCTTATTTGTACTTGATGGTGTCATCTTTTTTGTTGTGTCAATAAATTTGTTGCAAAATTAATAAAATTACTTATAAATAAAGAACTTTCGTAGAAAAAAATAATAAAAAAACTTAGTAATTCGTAATTCGCAATTCGTAATTTGCAATTAATATGTATCTTTGCATTCGTAATGAGTAAGAAAGCACAGAATTTTTTCCTGCTCTTTGGACTAGCCGTCCTCGGAGTTATGGTATGTCAACTGGATTTCCAAGAAGCGTGGCGTGGTATGTGCCATGCAGGTTATTGGTTCGTTGCGGTTGTGGTTCTATGGGCATTTCTCTATATCTTCAATGCCTCTGCATGGTATATCATCATCCGTTCTGATGGAAGTCCTGAAACCCGAAAACTAAGTTTCTCATACATCTATCGCCTTACCGTCTCTGGTTTCGCTCTTAACTATGCCACTCCTGGAGGACTTATGGGAGGAGAGCCTTATCGCATCATGTCAATCTCTCCATTTATTGGCAAGGAAAAGGCTTCTTCATCGGTCATTCTTTATGCCATGACTCATATGTTCAGCCATTTCTGGTTCTGGGCGATAAGTATCATTTTATTCCTCATTACACAGACCTTGACAACCAATCTTACCATACTCCTTGCCCTTTGCACGGGATTCTGTATTCTCGGACTTTGGTTCTTTATGGCTGGCTATCGTAAAGGCTTGGCAAATAGAGTGTTGAGCGTGGCTCGTCATATCCCGATACTAAAGAAATGGGCACGTCCTTTTGTTGAATCTCACAAGGAACAGCTTGACACAATTGATAGTCAGATCTCTGCTCTTCATGCACAGAATCCAAAGACTTTTGTAACGGCTGTTCTTCTTGAACTTGTCTGTCGAATAATATCATCTTTGGAGATTTATTTCATCCTTCTTGTTTTGATGCCAGAGGTGAGTTTTATTCAATGTATTCTTGTCCTTGCCTTCACCTCTCTCTTTGCCAATCTTCTCTTTTTCATTCCACTTCAATTAGGTGGTAGAGAGGGTGGTTTCTTGATGTCGATAACAGCCTTTGGAATATCATCTGGTAGTGCTGCTTTCGTGGCTCTCATGGTTCGTCTTCGTGAACTTATCTGGACGGCAATAGGTCTCGCGCTTATCAAGTTTAGCGGGAAGTGATGAATGAAGATTGTAAAAGCAAGCTGCTTGGGGGAAAGTAAATAATCTGTAAATTTATTCAGAAGGGTTTTAAGTGAGATGATTGGGCATAGGTATCGACCTTCTGCCCTCGCTTTTTGTGTACTTTACCTCCGATGTTACTCCATCGCTACTCCATCGTTACTCCATCGCAAGTCCATCGTTTCGATGGAGATGATATGGAGTAACTATGGAGATGCGATGGACTTATAGCGAAGGAATAGGGGAGGAGCGAGGGTGGTGATAGTGATCAGGATGAGCTAAAAGACAAAAGCCTATAATCCAATACACGACTTAAAAAATGTTTCGATAATACTGATAAATGTTATTATTTATAATAAAATCATAAGAAAAACATCGTTTTTGGTTATTTTCTTCGGTAAATTTATTAATTTTGCATTCCGAAATGAAATATGCAATCATCGCAGCCGGTGAAGGATCCAGATTGGCTGAGGAAGGAATCTCTGAGCCAAAGCCGTTGGTCAAGGTTGCAGGACAATGTCTCGTTGACCGCTTGATTCGTGTCTTTCTTGCTAATGATGCAGAAGAGATTATCGTGGTATGCAACGACCTCACGCCCTTGGTTGATGAACATCTCAGGATGATAGAGCGTGAAGGATTTGAAGGTAAGAAGATACCGCTTCGACATATAGTCAGGACAACACCGAGTTCCATGCACAGCTTCTACGAGTTGAGCCAGTTCCTTAACGACTCTCCTTTCGTTCTCACCACGGTGGATACTATCTTCCGTGATGAGGAATTTGCTGATTATATCTCTGCTTTCAAAGCCTCTCTTGCCGATGGCTCTGCTGATGGCATGATGGGCGTAACGGATTATATCGATGATGAGAAACCGTTGTATGTGGAAACCCGCCAAGGGGTAATTACAGGTTTCCTCGACTCTGATCCTGAAGGGAAATGCAAATACATTTCTGGTGGCATTTACGGTCTTACTCCAAAGGCTATTGATACTCTCAATCGCTGTATGAGTGAGGGTAAGAGCCGTATGCGAAACTTCCAGCGAGGACTAATAGAGGATGGACTTCGGCTTATAGTTTTCCCCTTCTCCAATGTGCTTGATATTGACCATGCAGGTGATATAGATAAAGCGGAAGAAATGATAGGATAGGCGGCCTCTCCCCCCCGCCCTCCCCCGTAGGGAGGGAGCCGGAAGGCGAAGGGATGTCTCAACGGATATATAGAAAAATCGGATGGGTAGTAGCAATAAACACGATAATTCTGTTGTTCTCCGGCTCCCTCCCTACGGGGGAGGGCGGGGGGAGAGGCCGTGTTTCGTTCTTCTTATCTCCCGCTCTCCTCGCTTCTCTCCTAATTCCGTAGAAAATGACAGACTGATTCTTGAGGCTGTTGCCAAAGAGATGAAGGCGTTGGGGAATGAGGTGAGGATGATGAGCGAAGAGGAAGTCCTTACGCTAAAAACCTTGCCAGAGGCAGATGTGATATTCTGTATGGCTCGTAGTAATGAGGCTCTTGAGATAATAGAACGTTCAAAGGCTCGTATCATAAATGCTCCTGAGGGTATCAGGATATGTGGCAATAGACTGGCTCTGGCCGATATTATGCGGAAGCTAGAAGTGCCTATGCCTCCAGAAAACGGCGATAACGGCATCTGGCTAAAGCGTGGCATAGGAACGGCTGAAGTAGCAGAAGATACGGTATTCTGCAAATCCGAGGAGGAAGTAGCGGAGGCTATGCGTCGCTTTGCCGATAGAGGCATAACGGATGTTTGCCGACAGGCTCATGTGGTGGGTGATTTGGTGAAGTTCTATGGTGTTGCCAATACGGATTTCTTCTATCACTTCTATCCAACGGACTCTGGCCGTAGCAAGTTCGGAAGTGAGGAGCATAACGGAAAGGCTCATCATTATCCTTTCTCCGCAGAAGAGATGAAAAAAGCCGTTGACCGTCTCGCAACATCCATCGGCGTTATCGTCTATGGTGGTGATGCGATAGTAATGTCTGACGGCTCTTTCGTGATAATAGACTTCAACGATTGGCCAACATTCTCACCATGTAGGGAAGAGGCGGCGAAGGCGATTCTAAAACAGTCATGGCCCCTCACCCGTCCTTCGGACACCCTCTCCCCAAGGGGCGAGGGGTAAGTTAGTAAGGTAAACGCTAAAGATTGTAATAAATAAAAATTAGAAAAAGCCCTTTTATCCTGTGATTAGAAAAGGTAACTTCCTCCTCGCCCCTTGGGGAGAGGATGCCCAAAGGGCAGATGAGGGGCTGGATTATTATTTTTATGTTTAAGAATTTTCGTGATCTTCTTCACAGCACGTATAAATCATACGATACGGAAGAGAACATAGACATATATTTCACACGTCCGATAGGCCTGTTCTTCGCGCTTATCTGGAAAAAACTTGGTGTGCATCCAAATGCGATAACGATACTCTCGTTCTTTCTCGGAGCGGCTGCGGGATGGTGTTTCTACCATACATCGTTAGAGTGGAATATCTATGGAGTTCTGTTCCTGATGTTTGCCAATTTCTGCGATTCCACCGACGGACAGTTGGCTCGTCTTACTGGCAAAAAGACCATTACAGGCAGAATGCTCGACGGCTTTGCATCTGATGTCTGGTTCTTCTGTGTGTATGTGGCTATCTGTTTTCGTCTCATGCCAGAGAATATTCCGGGAACTGACGTGAAATGGGGCTTATGGATATGGGCTTTGTGCTGCCTCGCAGGACTTTGGGCACATACCATACAATGCCGCTATTCCGACTATTACCGCAATATCCATCTCTTCTTCCTTCTTGGCAAGGAGGGCTCAGAGCTTGATTCATACGCCTCACAAAAGGCTATTGCCGATAGATATCGTGCAGAAAAGAACTGGGTGGGAGTGCTGTTCTTTGCAAACTATGCGAAGTATTGTCGTGCTCAGGAAAAGGGAACACCAGAGTTCCAGAAACTCAAGGCTGTACTTACTGAGCGATATGGAGGAATAGACAAGGTACCACAGAAATTTAGGGATGAGTTCAGAAGAAGGAGTTTTCCTTTGATGAAATACACCAATTTCCTAACTCATAACTGGCGTGCCATAATGCTGTTCATCGGTTGCCTCACTAATCATCCGTGGATATATCCTCTCTTTGAGGTAACGGTTATGGCTGCTGTATGCGCCTATATGAGAAGGACTCACGAGAATATGTGTAAGGAGTTTGCAAAATGATAAAAGCGATACTCTTTGACTATGGTGCTACGCTCGACACGTTCGGGCAGCATTGGGGAATGGTCATCTGGCATGGCTACGAGCATCTTGACATTCCCGTAATAGAGGCTCAGTATCGTGAGGCATACGTCTATGGCGAGCGCACACTTGGAAGTAAGGAGATAATCTGCAAAACTGATACTTTCCTCACCACCCTCAATGTGAAGATTGACCTTCAGTTTGATTTCCTTCGCGATTCTGGTGCATGGTTGCCAGAGCCAGAAGAACGTAAGGCAAAGCACGATGCCCTTGTGGAATATCTCTATTCGGGACTTCAAAGGAATATGTCGCACACCAGACAGGTTCTTTCGCAGTTGCGAGAAAAGGCAATCCCAATGGCACTTGTCAGCAATTTCTACGGAAACGTGGAAACGGTGCTTGCAGAGATGCAGATTCGTGATTTCTTCTGCGATGTGATAGAATCAGCACAGGTAGGAATACGAAAGCCCGATCCACGACTTTACGCCCTCGGTGTTGAGGCTTTGAGAAAGAAAGCCTTCCCAGAGCAAATAGATGAACAGGATATACTCGTTGTCGGCGACAGCATTTCGAAGGATATCATTCCTGCCAATAGTCTTGGATGCAAGACTGCCTGGTTCAAGGGCGAGGGCTGGAAGAAGAAAACGGTTGATGAGACGATTCCAGATTTCATTATCACAGATTTACAGGATATAGCAAAATTATCAATATAAATAATAAAAACAGAACGATTATCAAACATTTAATCTACATATTACTACTATTCATCGTTAGTCTGTCTGCCAATGCGCAGATGGACGGAACCGTTAAGAAGCGCACAGGCGACTCTCTGTTTGCTGATGTGAATCTAACTGGTGTGGAGGTGAAGGCTAAGAGAAAAAGGTATTCTCGAAAGAACAATCCTGCTGTTGAGCTTATGAAGCGTGTCATAGCGGCAAAGAAGCAGAACAAGCTGACCAACAAGCCATACTATCAGTATCAGAATTATGAGAAAATGACAATATCTCTCAATGGCGTTACTGGTGAAATGCTTGATTCTGGCTTCATCGGTCGTACCCCTTGGCTCAGAAATCAGGTGGAGTTCAGTCCGTTGAGCGGTCAGTTGATTCTCCCTTTCATCCTCGATGAGAAAGTGACAAAGGTGATGTACCGCAAGTCACCTGAGAAACAGCGTACCGTTGTGCTTGGCGAGCGTTCTGAAGGTATCAACCAGATATTCGAGACAGGTAATATCTTCAATGCCTTGTCTGCTGATGCGTTCTGCGAGGTGGATATCTACGACAACAGCATCCGACTACTTCGTCGCACCATGACATCGCCTATTGCCGATGATGCCGTCGGCTTCTATCGCTATTACATCATGGATACGGTGAAGGTGGATCGCGATTCGTGCTATCACATCTTCTTCACCCCTAATAATCCGCAGGACTTCGGCTTCAACGGAGATATGTATATTCTGAAGGACTCTTCACTCCATGTGAAGAAGGTATCGCTATCAATTCCGAAATCGTCTGGTATCAATTTCGTGGAAGGAATGCAGATAAATCAGGAGTATTCGCTTCTGCCTTCAGGTGATTGGGTGCTTACTGTCAATGACCTCATCGTGGCATTGCGTATCAATCAGTCTATGGCTCACGGACTTATGGTAAGAACCTCTACACGAAGCGATTACTCGTTTGATCCTATCGACGATAAGCAGTTTGCAGGCGTGGGCGATATCCGTAAGGATGCCAATGCCGAGATACAGGATGAGCAGTTCTGGCGAGCCAACCGTAAGGTGGATCTCACCACTTCCGAGAGAAACATGGGAAAGTTCGTGAAGGAAGCCCAGAGCATGAAGGGATTCAGTTGGATAATGTTCTTCATACGTCCTGTGGTTGAGAACTTTGTAGAGACAGGCTTCAACGGAAAGCCTTCAAAGTTTGATATAGGTCCTGTCAATACCATCATCTCGCGAAACTTCATCGATGGCTACAGAGTGCGCCTTTCGGGTATCACCACAGCCAATCTCAACCGCCACCTCTTCCTCTCTGGATATGTGGCTCATGGCTTCGACACCAAGAACAACTATTACAAGGGTGAAGTGACATATTCATTCAACCCAAAGAAATACATCCCGATGGAGTTCCCTCGTCGCACCATTATGTTCCATTCATCCTACGATGTGATGTCACCTTCGGATAAGTTCCTCGTAAACGATAAGGATAACGTGTTTACGGCATTCAAATGGGCGAAGGTGGATAAGATGATGTTCTACCATCGTCACAAACTGGAATTTGAATACGAGGAAGAGTGGGGAATACGCTATTTGGCTAATGTAAAGGTGGAGAAGAATGATGGTGCAGGCAACTTGCATTTCCGTCGATTGTCAGACCCCGATACCGAACTCACCTTGAATACCACCGAGCTGCATTTTGAGGTAGAGTATGCCCCTGGGCGTACCTTTATCAACACGAAGCAGAACCGTATTCCTAACAATAACGATGCACCTGTGTTCAAGCTCTCGCATACGTTTGGCGTGAAGGGATTCCTTGGCGGCGACTATAACTACAATGTCACGGAGGCAAGCATCTACAAGCGTATCTGGCTCAACTCATGGGGTAAGGTGAACTGCAATTTCAAGGGCGGCATACAATGGTCGCAAGTGCCATTCCCATTGCTCATGATGCCAGCAGCCAATCTGTCGTATATCATTCAGAAGCGATGCTTCAACCTCGTGAACAATATGGAGTTCCTCAACGACCGCTACGCATCGGCTGATTTAGAGTGGGATTTAGCGGGCAAGATATTCAATCGTGTGCCTCTGCTCAAGAAACTCAAGTGGCGTGAGGTCGTAGGCTTCAAGACACTCTGGGGCGGAATATCAGAAAAGAACAATCCATTCCTTGAGCGCAATCAAGGCTCCACCATGTTGATGCAGTTCCCAGAAGGCTGTACGGTGATGGATCCTAATCGTCCATACGCTGAGTTTTCAGTCGGCGTATATAATATCTTCAAGTTCTTCCGCGTTCAATATGTACGCAGACTCAACTATCTCGACCTCCCTACCGCCCATAAGCATGGCGTAAGGCTTATGTTCGAGATGACGTTCTAAAGAACACAGCCCCTCACCAGTAGCCCCTCACCGGCCCTTCGGGCATCCTCTCCCCAAGGGGCGAGGTTCGAGTTACATTTTATCGCTTATGAGGGTATCCCTTAAAGGGATTATTACTAACTTCCTCCTCGCCCCTTGGGGAGAGGATGCCCGAAGGGCCGGTGAGGGGCTACTGGTGAGGGGCTGTGGTTTCTTATATTATTTATTATATGGTAATCTTAGCAGACAGACAAGACATAACACGAGTTGGGCTTCAGTATATCCTTACTGATATGTTCCCTGGTATCGAACTGCATTATTCAGAAGATAAGGCATCACTCATCGAGCGCCTTAAGCAGACGCATTTCCGTCCATCAAACGAGGCGATCGTGATACTCGATTACACCCAGTTCGACTTCATCAATGATGCAGAACTCTCAAATCTTGCCTCTCGCTTCCCCGATTCACAATGGATTCTCTTCTCCGAGGAGTTGAGTGTGGATTTCGCGCGTAGGATGATAACAACATGCTCACAGTTCAGCGTGTTGCTCAAGGAATCGCCAATGAACGAAATTCGCGACTGCATACGATATGCGGTTAATGATCGTCGCTATATCTGTCAGCGAATGACCGAACAACTCTTTGCGCCCCAGCCACAGGTAGATATTGATCTTGGAACACTTACCAAGACCGAGAAGGAGATTCTGAGGGATATCGCCCTCGGACTCACCACAAGCGATATAGCCGAAAAGCGATGCGCCTCATTCCACACTATTAACACCCACCGCAAGAATATATACCGTAAGCTCTCCGTGAATAACGTTCACGAGGCCACCCGCTACGCCCTTCGTGCCGGCATCGTGGATGAGGCGGAGTATTATATATAGAGGCCTCTCCCCCCGCCCTCCCCCGTAGGGAGGGAGCCGGAAGGCGATGGGGGCAAGAGAAGGGTTAAGTAAAAAAATGATTGAACGTTTAATAGCGAGAAAAAGGTAACTACTTGTGCGAATCGGCTCCCTCCCTACGGGGGAGGGCGGGGGGAGAGGCCGCTTCTCTTTTCATTTTTCGTATATTCATGTCTATCTGCGAGAGAAAAATAAAAAAGAAATTTGATTCTGGATGTACGTTATATCATCTTTTGGAAGATAATGACCGCATCCTCATAGCCCTTTCAGGAGGAAAGGACTCCCTCATGCTTGCCCGCCTCATGGCACAGCGTGCACGCATCTATAAGCCGAGGATAGAGGTAGAGGCAGCACACGTCATCATGGATAACATCCCATACGAGACCGACCGCACATATCTCCAGAACTACTGTGACGAGTTAGGAATCAGATTACACATACTCCACTCCCGTTTTGATGAGAGCACCGATCCGCGCAAGACACGCTGTTTCCTCTGTGCATGGAATCGAAGAAAAGCCCTCTTCGAGTTTGCCGTGTCAAACGGCTTCAATAAGATAGCCCTTGGTCATCACAATGACGACATCATCATCACCTATCTAATGAACATCACCTTTGAAGGCTCAGCCCACACCATGCCCCCGATGCTTCAGTTAGAACACTATCCCCTTCAAATCATCCGTCCCATGTGTCTTGTACATGAAGACGATATCCGCGAGATAGCAGAAGAGCTTGAATTCCAGAAGCAGAAAACCATTTGTCCCTACGAGGAAGAAACCAACCGCAAGACCATGTCAGATGTCTTCCGTCATCTTCAGAAAATAAACCCAGAGGCACGATACTCCCTCTCACGAGTGGCTCTGCCAAAGATAGAGAAATAGTGAGGTGGGGTGTCAGATAAGTTGATCTATATCCTCCTTGCTTAATCCTGTAGCCTTAATGATGGAGTCTATAGGAAGATGCATTGCAAGAAGATTGCGAGCGACCTCATAGCGTCCTTTTTTCTCGCCTTCAGCCAATCCTTCAGCTCTACCTTCAGCTCTACCTTCTGCTCTACCTTCTGCGCGTCCTTCAGCATGTCCCTGACGGAAATACCCTTTTATAAGAGTCCTTTCACTAACAATCTCATCCCAGAATTTATCGTATGCCATACGTTGGGCATCGGTATATGCTGACTGTTCTACTATCCCCACAGCCTTACAGAGATATTTGTTCTCCATCATCTCCGCAGGAATCTCCTTTGTTTGTTCGTTAATCTCAGTAAGGAAGCGAAGCCAGAGCACCATCATCTTCTTATCGCTCACACTTGACGGACGGAACTTTGGCAATTCAAGGAATATCGTTTCAAAGCCCTTAATGGTATTCTCTGGATGGTCAATATTCGCAGGAACATAGCGATGATAGAACTCATCCTTTAGGTTTGGGAAGGCAATGTCATTTATGATGCTGACACAATAAACTTGACGCAGTTCGTCATATCCATCCCCTTTTTCAAGCGGACGGACATACGCCTTAGATGTATTGAAGAGAGCACGTTGCAGGAAATCCTCTGTCCAGTACATCTGCATCTCCACAATAAACTGTCTGTTGTGATTGTCCGTACAACGAACATCCACAATAGAGTATTTCTTTGCTGGATTCTCTGGAACCATCTCAGGCGTGAGGTATTCAAGAGATTCTATCTCTGTGCCTTCCTTCAAAGGAAGTACGGCATTTAGAAAACTCTGGAGTAGGTCTTTCTGCTCACCAAACACCTTTTTGAAAGTTAAATCCGCTTTTGGGTCAAGATATTTTGCCATAATGTCAAAAGTCTAAAGTCTTATTCGAAGGCAAAGTTACATTTTTTTCTTGAAACATCCAAACAAATCAAGTGAATTGTGAAAATGGACGGCGATTATACCATAGATTCACGTCCTTATGTTTATGGGGGAATAATATAAATCTCAATCCCACAAATACCTGAAGTACTTACAGAAGAGCCTCATCCCTTTGTCAACAGTCTTTTGCTCTCCTTCTGAAAAATTATGTACATACTTCATCAAGTCAAAGGCATTTATCATTTTCTGAATGGCATTATTCCATTCACGCATTTCCTTGAAGTCTGACGGACAACCATGCTTGTCAAGTTCCTTGAAAGCCTGTAAGCGTGGCACTATCAACTGTGCCAACACATTGTCCGTATTCCAGATTTCCTCAATCGGATATTCATTCCTATAGCTGAAGTAATCTGGATTGAAAGGATGATCCATTTCCTTCCATTTGCTCTTTTTATTTTTTTTCATACATTAAAATCCTATCTTACGAGTTTCTTTTGCATTAAGCCTCTCGCTGTCACAATATGAAGATAGTTCCTCTATGACATTCTCCGAATCCCCATGAAGAATATTCCCAATGGTGTAATGACGGGCAATATTCTCTATCTGACCACCGCTGAAATCATACTTATTTGCAAGAAATCGTGTTTCCTCTTCCTTAAGAACAGGTATCATTTCTTGCCACATACACATACGAGCTTCAATGGTCGGCTTCTCGAATTTAATCTTATAGAGAAATCTACGTTCAAAAGCCTTATCCATATTCTGAGCCAGATTGGTTGTAGCAATAAGTATTCCGTCAAGAGTCTCCATTTCCTGAAGAATTATGTTCTGTATAGAGTTCTCCATCTTGTCAACCGCTCTTTCTGCACCTTCCTGACGTTTTCCTATGATAGCATCAGCCTCATTGAATAGCAAGATTGGCGTGATCTTGCACTCTTTCACCTTTGCCCTGTAATTGTCAAAAACTTGCTTGATATTCTTCTCACTCTCGCCAACCCACATGCTTTTTATCTGTGAGATATTGACCTGAAGAATATCCCTTCCTGTTTGCCTTGCCAATTGGAGCACGGTCTCTGTCTTTCCAGTTCCCGGTTCTCCATAGAAAAGACATGCAAACCCACAACGGAAGCCTTTCTCCTTCATACGTGCATGAATCTGTTTGTATTGAGCATCATCCAGAAGATTTCCTAATTCTGCAATCTGAGAGCTGATTTTCTCTCCATAGAATAGCTTCTTAGGCGTAATCTCCTTTGCTTTTACAAGATCACCATGCTTTTTGTCTTGATTCATGGAAGAAAGATTGAGTTCTGCGAAGAAAACACGCTTGGCCTCTGCTGTCATACGAAACGATTCCCGATCGACAAAACCACCATCGTTGTTGTATTCTATAAATCTTTCACTCTGAAGGACATGATCACCATTATTCAGACATGACTTTGTATAATTCCAGATATGTTTGTCATCATAAAGGAAATTGAGGTCATGAAACCTGATATTATCGTCATTATTATTCACAAACAAATGAGAGAAGACTATCATCAGCATTTCGTCCTCCTCCGACATATTGCAGCTTCTCACTTTCTGAACATAAAGAAGCTGGCTATTGCAGTCGAAAAGGTACTTTATCTTCTCAACAGTTGCTTCATAAGTCAGTTCATCATCACTCCGTAGCTGAAAAACATTCTCGATTTCTCCAAACAAGTCCATACACGAAAGACCTGAACAATCTTTAGGCATATACTTTTTATCGTTCTTAAAAGCATCTATCACTTCAATGGGTACCCTGTATTTAATACGTTTATTCTCACGACAACATCTTACCAACTCCCTTTTTTCAAGGACATCAATTTCCGCCATGTATCTTATGATTTTTGTCGTCCTACAATCAAGATACTTACAGAAGTCGCTAATGGAAATACTTGAATCGTCACTATTATCTATAAATAGTGCCATCATAACGCTTTGTTCCTTAGTAAGTTCCAATCTCTCCGACAGATACTTGATATATCTGTCAGCCTTACGATAGAACTCACTACTAAGTCCTGTCCCCTTTGCTTTATCCACGATTTGCTCAACAGCCGTGAGCAAATCCATTTTTCTTTTTATTGCCATAGTTCAACATTTTTTTTAGTTCTATGATGCTATATTTCTAATTCCTGAGTGCAACGTGCGAAGCATCCTCGCACGAAAGGAATAGTGCATGTCAGCCCAAAAGGCTGGTGCACGTTTCTAATTCCTGAGTGCAACGTGCGAAGCATCCTCGTACGAAAGGAATAGTGCGTGTCAGCCAAAAAGGCTGGCGCACGTTTCTAATTCCTGAGTGCAACGTGTGAAGCATCCTCGCACAAAAGGAATAGTGCATGTCAGCCCAAAAGGCTGGTGCACGTTTCTAATTCCTGAGT
>CAMKEM010000005.1 GCA_946411565.1 uncultured Prevotellaceae bacterium
AGCTAGCGTTCATCCTGAGCCAGGATCAAACTCTCCATTGTAAAATTTCTTTATATATGGACTCCACGAAAAAAAACGCAGAGAACCTTTGTCTTGCTCGGGACGACTATCCTTAATCTATTAAGAAGTCTTATCTCTTTACCCTCCATTAAGAGGGCGAATTGATCGGTTCGTTTATTACCCAAGTGATCTCTCACTTGCTTCTTGTACTACTACTTTCTGTTTATGTAAATCTTGTCAAAGAACTCTTGTTTCCTGCTCTCTTTCAAGCGGTGTTTGGTACCGTTTTCCCGAAAGCGAGTGCAAAGGTACTGCTTTTTTCCGAACTGGCCAAATTTTTCGTGAATTATTTTTAGAAAAAGTTGCTTTTTATGGGTTTGGATGACTAAAATCAAGGCAAATCGGCAATACACGGACAATATGAGCGGATTGTTGCGAAAATGGAGGATTCTGGGTGTTAATAAGACATTTGGAAGAAATGACAAAGGAAGAGGGAATACAGAAGAGTACAAAGAAAAAGACTTTACCATAAGCTATGATAAAGTCTTTACTGAAAATATATTTGATTAAAGCAATTCCGGGAGTTGGAAAAGTTTTATACCATTTGACCCTTTGATCAGGATATACTCACCCTTTGGTGGGTTGGCCGCAATTTTCTCTTTTACCTGATCCACATCATCAAACTTTCGATAGTCGCAATCAGTCTTTGCAAATTCAGGACCAACAAGCCATACATTCGTGATGTCTGTTTGCTTGAGGAAATCGACAACCTTCTGATGTTCCTCTGCACTTACCTCCCCCAACTCACGCATATCTCCAAGAATAGCCATCTTAGGAGAAACCTTCATATCACGGAAGTTCAGCAAAGCTGCATTCATACTCGTTGGATTTGCGTTATAGGTATCAACGATGAGCTTATTGGATGAAGTTATTGTGAGTTGAGAACGGTTGTTACTTGGAATATAGTTGGCAAGCGCATGATCAACCTGCTCATCGGAAACTCCAAAATGCAATCCAATAGTGGCAGCCGCTAACATATTATATATATTATATGAGCCAATAAGGTGAGTATTCACATTATGAACAGGAGCATTAGAGCCTGCACTCAATTTTTTCCAAGAGAAGGAAAGGAATGGGGCGCACTCTGTCACCTCGCCAAAGACGGCGAGATCAGAAGAAGGAGTTGTGCCATATTTAATAAGGGAAAGATCATGGGAGATGCCAAGAAGATGCTCGTTGTCGGCATGGATGTAAACTTTAGGGGACTCATACGACTGACCATTTGGCAAAGATACTGTATGTTTCTTTGCAGAACGAAGGAAATCATAGAGTTCACCCTTTGTACGGATAACGCCTTCAAAAGAGCCGAAGCCTTCAAGGTGCGCCTTACCAACATTAGTGATTATACCGAAATCTGGTTCTACGATATCAACAAGAGTCTTTATCTCACCAGGGTGATTTGCTCCCATCTCAATAACAGCAATCTCATGCTCCTTAGTAAGACGAAGCAAAGTCTTTGGAACACCAATATGATTATTGAAGTTACCCTGAGTGAAAAGAACATTATACTTTTCAGAAAGAACAGCAGCTATAAGTTCTTTGGTCGTAGTCTTTCCATTAGTTCCAGTAACACCAATTACAGGAGTGCCAAGAGCCTTGCGATGATAGTTTGCAAGAAGCTGAAGAGTAGTAAGAACATCATCAACAAGAATACAACGAGAATCTGTTGCATACTCAGCCTCATCAATAACGGCATAAGCACAACCAAGCTCAAGAGCCTTCTGCGCATAAGCATTACCATCAAAGGTCTCACCCTTTAGAGCAAAGAATATACTATCAGCAGGACAGTCACGACTATCAGTAGTAATGACAGGATGCTTAAGAAAAATATCGTATAAAGAAGATATTGACATAATAATATATATTTAGAAAAGAGAACAAGGCGGTAATACCGCCTTGAACTATATAGAAGTCTGAAAAATTAAGGACGAATCTGACCGTTACCCTCAATAAGCCACTTATAGGTAGTAATCTCCTCAAGAGCCATTGGACCACGAGGACCAAGTTTCTGTGTAGAGATACCAATCTCAGCACCAAGCCCAAACTGAGCACCATCTGTGAAACTTGTCGGAGCATTAACATAGACACAAGCCGCGTCTACCTGTGCCTGGAAAACAGATGCTGCTTCCTTATTGTCAGTTATGATACACTCACTATGGCCAGAACCATTCTCTGTAATATGAGAGATAGCAGCCTCCAGAGAATCTACAGTCTTGATTGCCATTGAATATGCCATGAACTCAGTTCCGAAGGATTCCTCCGTTGCATGGAATAGAAGTTCATCGTTATATTTTCCAGAAAGAGCAGCATAAGCAGCCTCATCAGCATATATCTTCACATTACTCTTGACAAGGAGCTCACAGAGAGCAGGAAGATCAGCGATTCTCTCCTTATTAATAATAAGACAGTCGAGAGCGTTGCAGACACTAACACGACGGGTCTTGGCATTATTCACAATACGCTTACCCATCTCGATATTACCGTCCTTATCAAAATAAGCATGAACAACACCTGCACCGGTCTCAATCACAGGAATCTTTGCTGTGTCGCGCACAAAATTGATAAGACGACTACTACCACGAGGGATGCAGACATCAATATATCCTACGGCATTAAGCATCTCGGCTGTAGCTTCATGAGTAGAAGGCAATAGAGCCACCACATCATTATCCACGCCAAACTTATCAAGCACGCTATGGATAAGGGCAATGATAGCTCGATTTGAATCATCAGCATCCTTACCTCCCTTCAGAATACACGCATTACCGCTCTTGAAACAGAGAGAGAATACATCGAATGACACATTTGGACGAGCCTCATACACCATACCAATTACTCCAAAAGGTACAGAAACACGACGAAGACGCAGACCATTCTCGAGAGTCTTATCCTTCAGAACTCGGCCAAGAGGAGACGGGAGGGCTGCAACATGACGCATATCAGAAGCAATATCGGCAAGACGAGCCGGAGTAAGCTGCAGACGGTCATAAAGAGGGTTAGACTTATCCATTCGTGACAAGTCCTTTGCATTAGCCTCAAGAAGAGAAGCCTCATTTGCAAGAATGGCATCAGCCACCGCAAGAAGGATCTCATCACGACGAGCATCTGGGATTAAAGCGAGAGAACGACTCGCTACCTTAACTTTCGAGAAAATTTCAAGCATATTATTTTTGTTTTATTTTGGTAGGAACTCTGTATGAACAGTCTCTTCTGGGTTCTCCAACAAGAGACGAAGGATATCAGGACGATTACCATTTGCAATGATAACCTTGATACCGGCTTCTGCTGTCTGACAAGCAGTATTGTACTTAGATTCCATACCGCCACGACCAGCCGAACTCTTTGAAGGAAGAATGTACTTATCAAGACTTTCACCCGGAGCAACAGAACGGATAACCTCAGACTCCGGATCAGAAGGATTGCCCGTGTAGATACCGTCGATGTTAGAGAGAAGAATGAGAGCCTCAGCCTTCATCATCTGAGCAATAAGGCCAGAAAGCTCATCATTATCCGTGAACATCAACTCTGTGACGCACACGGTATCATTCTCATTCACTACAGGAATAACTCCATTCTGAAGCATAACCTCCATACAAGCCTGCTGATTACGATACTGCTCTGGAGTCTGGAAATTGGACTTCATAGTCAGCACCTGACCAATATGGATATTATATTCACGGAAAAGGTCATAATATAGGTTCACCAACTTGACCTGTCCCATTGCAGAGAAAAGCTGACGCTGCTCCACAGAGTCAAGATGATGGTCAACCTGAAGTTCACGACGACCACAAGCCACCGCACCAGAGCTAACCAATATCACCTCATACCCATGCCAGCGTAACCAGGCAATCTGGTCAACGAGCGACGACATACGAGTGATGTCAAGCTTACCAGAGTCAGTGGTGAGGACATTAGAGCCTACTTTTACTACAATTCTTTTCATATCATATAAGCGACTAAATCGCTCAAATAAGGCGAATGTTTATTTTAAGCCAGCCTTAAGGCTCTTGATTACAGCAGAGTTGAAGCCACAATGATCAAGTTCGTTAAGTCCCTTGATCGTTACGCCACCAGGAGTCGTAACCTTATCGATAGCCTCCTCTGGATGCCAGCCAGTCTCCTTGAGAAGAGAAACTGCACCCTGCATTGTCTGCAAGGCAATCTGCTTTGCCTGTTGTGGATAGAAGCCCATCTCACAACCGCCCTCCATCTGAGCACGGATATAACGCATGACATAAGCGATACCGCAACTTGCCATCATCATACCAGGACCTACAAGATTCTCTGTAACAACGAGAGTATCACCACAAAGGTCATAAAGAGCCTTTACCTTTGCAAGACTATCATCAGATGTATCCTTGCCCTTTGCTATGAAACTCATACTTGCGCCGAACTCAGCAGCAATGTTTGGAATAACATAGCAGAACTGACCAGAAGTGCCCAACTGCTCAGCGAGTTTGTCTGTCGTAAAGTTAGCTGCATCAGATACGACAATCTGCTTGTCAAGATCCAATGCAGGCTTGATCTCATCAAGCACAACAGGCATAAGCCAAGGCTTAACCACAACCACAACGATATCAGCACCCTTTACAGCTGCCACATTGTCAGTTGTTATATTGATAGAAGGATATTTCTCCTTGAAACTTGCGAGAAGAGCCTCGTTCTTGTCTGAAATGGTGATAGTGGAAAGTTTTCCACTCTTTGCCCATCCATGAATCAAGGCACCACCCATGTTTCCAGCTCCGATAACTGTAATATTCATCTTTTATTCTTTAGTTTATGTTGTTTTCCCAGACTTAGAGCACAGCCTTGAAGCGTGCAATGAAGTCGTCAGCATCTGCCTTTGAGATGCAGAGAGGTGGAAGGAGACGAATCACGTTTGTACCAGCACAACCAGTAAAGCAATGCTGCTCCTTGATGAGACGTGTACGAGGCTCCTTGTATGGAATATCAAGTTCTATGCCAATCATAAGACCTTCACCACGAACATCAATAACATGAGGCAGATTACCAGCTTTCATCTCTGCAGTAAGAGTTTCTATGAGACAAGAACCAACCTTATTGGCATTCTCTACAAGATTCTCCTTCTCCATAATGTCGAGCACAGCAATAGCACCAGCACAACCAAGGTGATTTCCGCCGAATGTTGTTCCAAGCTGACCATATACAGGCTTGAACTTAGGAGAGATAAGTACACCAGCCATTGGGAAACCGTTACAGATACCCTTTGCTACAGTTATCATATCCGGCTTTACATCAAGCCATTGATGAGCGAAGAACTTACCAGAACGGCCATAGCCACATTGAATCTCATCACAGATAAGAACTGTATTGTACTTATCACATAAAGCACGAATACCTTGAATGAACTCCTTGCTGACCATGCGAATGCCACCAACACCCTGAATACATTCAAGGATTACGGCACAAACATCACCCTTGCTAAGCTCAGCCTCCCAAGCAGGAAGGTCGTTGATAGGAAGATATGTTACATGACCATTAGCATTGATAGGAGCTATGATCTTCGGGTTGTTTGTTGCCTCAACAGCAAGAGATGTACGACCATGGAAAGCCTTCTCAAGAGAGAGAATGCGAGTACGGCCATTATAGAAAGAAGAAAGCTTCAAAGCATTCTCGTTAGCCTCAGCACCTGAGTTGATGAGGAAAAGCTGATAGTCCTCATAACCGCAAGCCTTGCCAAGACGCTTTGCAAACTCCTTCTGAAGAGGGTTCTGAACAGAGTTTGAATAGAAACCAAGCTTTGCAACCTGATTTGCGATAGCCTCAACGTAATGAGGATGCGCATGACCTACAGAGATTACGGCATGACCACCATAGAGGTCAAGATATTCCTGACCTTCCTCATCCCATACATGACAACCCTTGCCATGGTCAATTGCTATATCGAAAAGTGGATAAACGTCAAAGAGTTCCATTTACTTTTATTGTTTTTTTCGCGAGCTTATTTGAATAGTTTCAAAGACCTATGAAACACCGATTTCTGGGAACGGACTTGAAACGGATTAGAAACGGACCTGAAACGGACCTACATCTACCTTGAAAAACTCACATTATTTTCATTTGTTTTATTTACTTAGAATGCTGCAGCCTTCAGGTTAAGACCAGCTTTCTCGTCAAGACCGAACATGATGTTCATATTCTGGACAGCCTGACCAACTGCACCCTTCAGGAGATTGTCTATCATAGATGTTACGACAATTTTACGACCGAACACCTCTACATGAAGCAGGCACTTGTTTGTGTTCACAACCTGCTTGAGGTCGAGAGCCTTGTCTGAATAATGAGTGAAAGCCGCATCCTTGAAGAAGTCCTTGTAAAGTGCAACGACAGCATCCTTATCCTGAGCCTTGTCACAGGTAATAACCTCTGTACAGAAGATACCACGGGCAAAGTCACCACGGTAAGGGATGAAATCTACGGTTATGCCGTCAGCTTCAAAGCCCTCGTCAAGTGTATCAATAGCACGAGGAGCAGATTTTGGGCGAAGCTCGTTCAACGTCTGGCATATCTCATGCAGATGCTGATGAGTAAAGAGCTTATAGACTGAGAAGTTATTGTTACGCCAAGAGAAATGGGTTGTTGCGCCCGGCTTCTGACCAGCACCTGTAGAACCCGTAATAGCATTAACGGCAATATCGTGAGTCAAAAGACCTGCCTTTGCAAGTGGAAGAAGACCTTCCTGAATGCAAGTAGCAAAGCAACCAGGGTTAGCCAGATGCTGACACTTGGCAATCTCCTCGCGATGAGTCTCAGGCAAACCATATACATAGTCGTGGTCGCCCTTGATGCGGAAGTCCTGAGCCAAGTCTATGATCTTCACATTAGAAGGAATGGTATGTTCTTTGAGGAAAGCCTCACTCTTGCCATGACCGAAACAGAAGAACACAACATCAACCTTATCAAAAGGCATCTCACTTGTGAATTCAAGTTCGGTATCACCAATAAGTCCCTCGTGAACATCAGACACCTTATTGCCAGCGTTTGACTCGCTATTAGCGAATACAATCTCAGCCTCAGGGTGATTAATCAATAATCTTATAAGTTCACCGCCAGTATAACCGGCAGCTCCAAGAATTCCTACTCTTACCATATTTATTTAAAGTATCCACCTGCCTTATTTCTTTTGGGAGTAAAAGACACATGGATATGTAAATCAATTAGAATCCCTCCATTGAAGGAGGGATATATATTATTAATTAATCTCTTTCACCTGGGTGAGCAAGATAGTAAGCACGAAGAGGAGTTGATGTAACCTTGATAAAGCCCTTTGCATCCTCAGATGTCCAAGCCTTAGCAGTCTCACCATACTCACCGAGCTTATTCTTAACAAGGTCGTTAGGAGAGTCAACACCAACGGTCTGGAAACCGAGTGGACGAAGCTCAAGCTCTACGACACCTGTAACGTTACGCTGAGAAGAAGTAAGCATAGCCTCGATATCTGGCATTACTGGCTCAAGATACTGAGACTCGTGGAGGAACATACCGTACCAGTTGCTTACCTGATCCTTCCAATACTGCTGCCACTTAGAGAGTGTGAACTTCTCAAGGAATCTGTGAGCGCCGATGATAAGCATAGGAGCTGCAGCCTCAAAGCCTACACGTCCCTTGATACCGATGATAGTATCACCAACGTGACAGTCACGACCTATGCCGTAAGCAGCACCGATCTCCTCAACAGCCTGAATAGCCTTGATCTTATCGTCATACTCAACGCCGTTTACAGAGCAAAGCTCACCCTTATTGAAGCCGAGCTTAAGAGTCTCAGGACCTTCCTTTGTAACGTGCTTAAGATATGCAGACTCTGGCAAGCCCTGCTTAGAGTCAAGAATCTCACCACCGCAGATAGAAGTTCCCCAGATACCTACATTATATGAATACTTCAGCTTTGTGAAGTCAGCGAAATAGCCATTTGCGTTGAGGTAGTCAACCTCTTCCTGACGGCTAAGGTTACGGTCACGGGTAAGTGTGATGATCTCAACACCAGGAGCCATAACGAGGAAAGTCATGTCAAAACGTATCTGGTCGTTACCAGCACCTGTTGAACCGTGTGCGATAGCGTCAGCACCAATCTCCTTTGCATAGCGAGCAATAGCGATAGCCTGGAAGATACGCTCAGAAGATACAGAGATAGGATAGCAATTGTTACGGAGAACATTGCCATAGATCATATACTTCAGAGACTTCTCATAATACTCCTTAGTCACATCGAGAGTTACATACTTAACAGCACCAAGTTTATATGCATTCTCCTCGTTTGCCTTAAGCTGTTCAGCACTAAAACCACCTGTGTTTGCACATGCAGCATAAACCTCATACCCCATTTCCTTAGTGAGGTACATCACGTTGTAACTTGTGTCAAGGCCACCACTGAAGGCAACCACTACTTTCTTCTTAGCCATATTTATTTTGTTTATATATTATCTTAAAACTGAATACCTCTTAATGTAAGAGTCCTTATAACATCCTGGAAAACCTCACTCGGAGTAGGCTCACCAGTATGCTTCTCTGGGTCATAGAGCATACCTGTACAGATACAGAACTTTCTGTTCTTTGCCATCAGAATATCATGATTGACACATCCCTCGCATCCACGCCAGAAAGCATCATCATCTGTAAGCTGATTGAAAGATACTGGAACATAGCCCAACTGAGTGTTCATCTTCATAACAGCATCTCCACTTGTAAGAGAGAATATCTTTGCATGAGGCCAACGAACACGAGCCAAAGTGAATGTATAGTTCTTGATACGCTTTGCAACACCCATGCCAAGATAGTCAGGGTGAACAATAAGACCAGAGGTTGTGACGTATGACTTATTACCCCAAGTCTCGATATAGCTAAAGCCAACGAACTTATCCCCCAATTCAGTCTGGGTATCTGTGTCAACAGCAAGGATCGCCTTACCTTCCTTCATCTTGGTAGCTACGTACTCATGTGTACGCTCCGCAATACCCGTACCACGTTTTTTTGCAGCTGTACGAATAGTGTCAAGTATGGTATCTACATACTTCTCATGACTTGCGTCTGCAACCAAAACCTTAATATTTGCCATTTTCTACTTTAAGGAATTTTCTGTATTGTACTTTTTACTGATTACTTTTTAATGCTGCGGTAATATTCTCTGACACCTGCTTGATAGGTATCTCCTGATTTATCACCACAAAAATCGTGTCGTCTCCGGCTATTGTTCCAAGCACCCCCTCAGGCATAGCAGAATCCAAATGATATGCTATACTGCCAGCATGTCCGGGCTTGGTCTTTATTACCCCCATATTACCAGAGAACTGCATAGAAACGAAACCAGGGACAGGAGGATTATCAACAAGAGTATATGCCTGATACACACGCTTATAAAGAGTTTCTTCTGGCAAAAGATATATTGATCTGCCATCAGAGACCATCTTCTTCACAATCTTTAGCTTGTTCATGTCTCGTGAAAGAGTTGACTGAGTAACCGTGAACCCTTCAAGAGCCATAGCTTGTATAACCTCCTCTTGCGAACTCAATTCCTTGCGAGCTATAACAGCCCTCAATGCCGCCATTCTGTCATTCTTTTTCATCAATATGCAGGAATTATTCTGTTTCGGGGTGCAAAATTACAAACATTTCTGCATATATCCAAATTTTATTCAGAAAATATGAATATTCTTGTAATAAAATTGCATATCCGCCATATTATCAATGCATATTACTGCATATAGTTGCATATTGCGTTTTTATTTAGCGAATGACTTTTCTATCCAACCTGAATACGTATTCATTTTTATGCAAATCCTATCCCCCATAGCATAATCCTTCAACGGAATGCTAAGATATACCGTCTGAGTATAGTATTCAGGAATCGAGCCTTGATCGTGGTGAAAAGTGAGACAATAAGTCTTACTGCCATCTACCGTTGTCTCCACAGTATCAACGGAAAGTCCTAATTTATGAACAGCCTCATCATCCTCTGCATTACCAACCATAAGTCCGAGTGAAAGATTCAAGTAAGTGTCATTCTGTGCTTTCCAAGCACTAACCAACTTTACAGGATCATCATTAAGAGTCAATGAGGACTGCTTATCGGAAGGTTTCATAACATAAGCACGTCTCAGAGATTTCAATTCAATAGGTTTGTTTCCCTCCTTATTATAATATAGCATCATGCGATACGTAGTGTCCCTATGCTCCATATTCTCAGGAAGCACATACGAAGACGACATAGAAAGCCGTTCGTCAGCATCGGTCACAATACTCCTCACTTCCCTACCTACAACGTGCATATCAACCATTTCCGCCTTTAGGTAAGAAAGGGAGGTGTCGCCCGACTCGTATGGTTCAATAGTACATGAAACCATAAGTCCAAAAGTAACTACGAGCAACCAGAAACTATATGACCACGAGTATCTCACCCTTTACAAGATATTGCATTAAGATAATTACGAGCTGGGTTCGAATACATGGCAAGCAACCTCTCACGAAGAAATGCCATATCTGGGTTTGGAACACGAACCTTTGAAAGCCTCTCGGCAATATAAGCCTCGAATACCTTCACGTCAGCCTCGGTATATTTATCGCTATGAGCCTTTGGAGTTCCTTCTATCTCATCAAGAGCAATCCAGTTTCCAGGATAGAGTTTATAGCGACGGTGAATCTCTTCATCAATATGTTTTGCAACAGCAGCAAAGACCTCTTGCTTTGGCATATCAGCAGGCAAGGTGTCAAGCCATGCGTCAATACAAGGAGCTGCCTCATAATGCAGATGACCTTTCTGGCCAAAGATACCAGTCTTCATATTGTCGAGGTCATCTTGTTTGCTCTTCTTCCAGCCCACAACATCCCTCTTGAACTGAAATTCCTCAGCCTTGAGATAATCGCAAGGATCATACTCATAGGATATTGAGAGAGGAACAATATGCAGATGCTTCAGACGGTCAATAACACTACCCTCGCCTCCCATAGCGAACATCTTCAGCACAGCCTCCTGAGTCCTATCATCAGAATCCTTAGCACGACCTTCACGTTGGGCAATCCATACATTCTCGCCCTTCTCATTCACGGCAAAGTGGATATATTGGCTCATAAGGATGCTTGAACGAAGCATTTCCTTTGGCGACAAACCTCTGCGGACGGTGAACGATTTGTTCAGCCTCACGAATTTCTTTATCCAAGGATAGATAAGCAAGTTGTCGCCAATGCCAATCTCACAGGTATGGGCAAAGTCATTCTTGATGAGCAACACGTCAAGGAATGCAGAGTCTAGAACGATATCACGATGGTTTGAAAGGAAGATATAATTACCATTCTTATCGAGACTCTTGTCAAAACCGAAACCGCTTGACTTGGTTGTCTTGAATTTGACATAATTGACAACAGGCCTCATAAGCCTCATCTGGAAGTCCTGCGAGTTCTTCACCCTCCAGAGAAGCATTCGTATCAATCCGTTACGCAGCGACTTAGGCAACCAAGGCACAAGTCCCTTCAGCACCAAAGAGAACTGCCTGTCCTCAAGCAGTTCATCAATGACGCCAGGAATCTCCTCAGGTTCATAAGGACGGATATCATCGAAATCGTGAATTGTCATTATCTCTTTTTGCTTATTAGAACTGATTCTCTACGATGTCACTCAGCACATCCTTGATGTCAAGACCTGCAGCACGTACCTGCTGTGGAATGAATGATGTAGCAGTCATGCCAGGTGTGGTGTTGATCTCAAGCATATTGATTTTGTCTGTACCGTCAGCCTGCTTTGAGATGATATAGTCGATACGGATGATACCATTAGCATGAAGGATGTCATAGATTGCAGATGTGATCTTAGCTACGCGCTCAGATGTCTCTGGAGCCAGACGAGCAGGAGTAATCTCCTGTACTTGACCATTATATTTTGCGTCATAATCAAAGAACTCATTCTCCGTAACAACCTCAGTAGCAGGAAGTACGACAGACTTTGTCTTTGTCTTATAGCATCCCTGAGAAATCTCTGTTCCTTCAAGATAGCTCTCTATCATAACGGTATCACTCTCCATGAATGCCTTACGAAGAGCAGGAGCCAACTGATCAAATTCCTTCACCTTACTAACTCCGAAGCTACTACCATCAGCAGCAGGCTTTACGAAGCATGGGAAGCCGACAGCCTTCTGAAGCTGCTCCTCTGTAAGTGATTCCTCATCACCACGACGAACGAGAACGCTCTCTGCCACAGAAACGCCAAAGCCACGCAGATAGTTGTTCAGTACGAACTTGTCAAAGGTAAGAGCCTCAACAAGCACACCACTTGTAGAGTATGGAAGATGAATCAGGTCAAAGTAGCCCTGAAGCAAACCATTCTCACCAGGAGTGCCGTGGATAGTAATGTAAGCATAATCCACAACAACAGTCTTGCCATTATGACGGAAAGAGAAGTCATTGCGGTCAATAGGAGCAATTGTTCCGTCAGGGAAATCCACATGCCAGTCCTGCCCTTTGATATCTACGATATAAAGATCATACTTTTCCTTGTCAAAGAAAGAATACAAACCCTGAGCAGAGCGCATTGACACGTCATGCTCAGAAGAGTCGCCACCACAAACGATGGCTATTGTGCGTTTGATATTTGCCATTTTTTATAATGTTTTTGTCTTTATTTCTCGTTAAGAAAGGCATTTGCGCCATTCACATAGTTTCTCCATTTCTCTATGAGTGCCTTGAAATCCTCTGGCCACTCACTCGTGAAGTCCATCTGCTCGCCGCTTACAGGATGCACGAAACCAAGCGTCTTTGCATGAAGAGCCTGACGCGGACAGAGCTTGAAGCAGTTCTGTATGAATGCCTTATAGGTAGAAGAACGTGTGCCACGAAGAATCTCCGAACCACCATATCTCTCATCACAGAACAGCGGATGACCGATATGCTTCATGTGCGCCCTGATCTGGTGTGTGCGTCCCGTTTCAAGGATGCACTCTATCAAGGTTACATATCCGAACTTCTCTATGACCTTCCAATGTGTAACGGCTGGTTTGCCAATACCAGAGTCAGGTGCAGTCACCGTCATCCTCATCCTATCCTTTGGATCACGGGTGATATTACCTTCTATCCTACCCTCATCCTCCGTGAAATGCCCCCACACGAGAGCGTGATAAGAGCGATGTGTAGTCTTGTTGAAGAACTGTTTACCAAGAGCAGATTTAGCCTCTGGTGTCTTAGCCACTACGAGCAATCCACTCGTGTCTTTATCTATACGATGTACAAGTCCCACCTCTGGAGAATTCGGATCAAACTCAGGCACATCCTTCATGTGCCAGGCAACAGCATTGATCAGCGTACCGTTGAAATTGCCAGCACCTGGATGAACTACCATACCAGCCTCCTTATTGATGACCATGAGGTAATCATCCTCATACACCACATTGAGCGGAATATCCTCTGGATAGATAGTCGTGTCATGCTTCGGACGAGAGAGCATCAGCGTCACCACGTCACCAGGACGAACCTTATAGTTACTCTTCACAGGCTTGTCATTCACATGAATGTAGCCTGCCTCAGCAGCAGCCTGTATGCGATTACGAGAAGAATGCTGCATGTGCTCGAAGAGGAACTTGTCGATTCTCAACTTCTCCTGACCTGCATCAGCAACGATACGGAAATGCTCATAGAGCTGTCCGTCTTCTATCTGAGCATCATCAACTTCCTCGATATCTATATCGTCGAATATTTCTTCCTGTTCTTTCAAAATTCCTTATTGTTACCTGTTACTTGTTACCACTTGTGCTACTCAACAACCTGGAAGTTATCAACCTCACCTCCATTTACATCACCACGCTCAGGCATATTCTCATACACAGCATCAGTAACAATGAGCGAGTCATTGGCATCACGCTGACCGCTACCCACCTGAAGCACGATCTTGTCTTCAATGGAAACTCTGTCTCCAGCCGCCAGACTCTTGCCATTGCACTTCACGCCATACACCCAATCCTTCTCACCCGTGATATACTGCGGTTCGCCAATAAGGAAACCCATAGCCGTGAGCTTTGCCTGAGCCTCACGGAAAGAGCAGTTGTCTATCACGTCAGGCATGGTAAGCACAGGGGAGTCAGAAGCATTTATCGTAAGATAGATAGTACGACCGGTCTTCACCTTCTGACCAACCTCTGGTGAAAGTTCCAATACGGCATCGGCAGGCAATGTCTTAACATAACCAGTATCCACCACCATCACATTGAAGCCGAGACTATTCAGAATGCGCTCAGCCTCATCAAACGAGCGACGACGCACGTCTGGTACAGCGATAGCCTCTCCATGATGTGTATATGTGTCAAGCCCGAACTTAACGCCCATCACGCAAATGACGACAACCAACGCCATCGCCAGAAGATTCGCCCACAGAAAGCTGCTTTTGAACTTATTCAAGAATTCTTTACCATTCATTGTCTATGTGCATATTTTGGTACAAAGTTAAGACAAACCGACCAAACTACAAAATTTATCGCGCACTTTTTTATAAATATAACAAAAAAGGCAGTCTTCCATAACTGAAAGACTGCCTTTTTATGACTCAAGAGCCATAATTACTTACCGTGGTTCTCAGAGCTAACAGTAAGCTTCTTACGACCATGTGCACGACGAGAAGCGAGTACGCGACGACCGTTCTTAGTTGCCATGCGAGCGCGGAAACCGTGCTTGTTCACGCGACGGCGGTTGTGTGGCTGAAATGTTCTTTTCATTGTTGTTCTATTTTATTTGTTATTTTGATTCTTACCTTACTAAAAAGCACTTTTGCGCAATTCAGGGTGCAAAAGTACTCATATTTTTTGAATTAACAAAGAAAATTCACCTTTTTAGCATCAAAAAAGCGTAATTTTCTTTATTTCGAGTAGTTTTTTTGTTAAAAATAGGCGTTTTTTGCCGAAAATATAGTAACTTTGCACCAAAATAAGTAAAAACAAATTTCATAACAATAAAATTACAATGATTAATTCACAGGACATTAAGAAGGGTGTAGCAGTTCGTATGGACGGCGGCATCTGGGTGTGCATTGATTTCCAGCACCGCAAGCCAGGTAAGGGTAACACAATCATGATCATCAAGCTGAAGAACGTAACTGACGGTCGCGTACTTGAGCGTCGCTTCAACATCGGTGAGAAGCTCGAGGAGGTTCAGATCACACGTCGCCCATACCAGTATCTCTATAAGGAAGGTGAGGACTACATCTTCATGAATCAGGAGACATACGATCAGACTCCTATCGCTTCAGAACTCGTAACAGGCGTTGAGTACATGAAGGAGAGCGACATCGTTGAGGTTGTTAGCGATGCTGATACAGATACAGTTCTCTATGCAGAGATGCCAGTTAAGACCGTTCTTCGCATCGCTCACTCTGAGCCAGGCGTAAAGGGCGATACAGCTACAAACACTCTCAAGCCTGCTACTCTTGAGACTGGTGCTGAGATTCGCGTACCTCTCTTCATCAACGAGGGCGACCTCGTACAGGTAGATACCCGCGACGGTAGCTACATCCAGCGCATGAAGGAGTAATCTCCCCCACTCCATATATTAGGTTTTCCTAATAAATATATGAAATATAGCATTATAGTACCAGTATATAATAGGCCTGACGAGGTTGACGAACTGCTTGACAGTCTCACCCGTCAGGCTTATTCTGACTTTGAGGTCATCATCGTAGAGGATGGTTCTGCCATTCCCTGCAAGGATGTATGCGAGAAATACGCAAACAGCCTTCCTCTCAACTATTTTCTGAAGGAGAACTCCGGCCCAGGCCAGAGCCGCAACTACGGCGCAGAACGTGCCAATGGCGACTACCTCATAATCCTTGACAGCGACGTAGTCCTTCCCGACGGCTATCTAAAAGCCCTCGACCAAGAACTAACCGCAAACCCTTGCGAGGCTTTCGGCGGAGCTGATGCCTCACACCCATCATTCACACCTGTGCAGAAGGCTATCTCCTACTCCATGACCTCGTTCTTCACAACAGGCGGAATACGTGGAGGCAAGGCAAAGCTCGATAAGTTCTACCCACGCTCATACAACATGGGCATAAAGCGTGAAGTCTATCAGCAGCTCGGTGGATTCTCTAAGATGCGCTTCGGCGAGGACATCGATTTCTCATACCGCATCGTGGAGGCTGGTCACAAATGCCGACTATTCCCTACGGCATGGGTATGGCACAAACGCCGTACCGACCTCAGAAAGTTCTTCCGACAGGTGTATAACAGCGGTATAGCGCGTATCAATCTTGAGAAGCGTCACCCTGGCACCATGAAACTGGTACACATGCTTCCTATGGTATTTACCGTTGGCGTCATCTCGCTCATCCTAATATCAATGGTAGGGCGACTCCTAATGCACTATGACGATCCGCACAAGTGGTACTGGTTATGCGCCGCCCCCTGGTTGCCGATTTTGCTCTACTCGTTGCTTATCTTCATCGACTCAACAATAAAGAACAAGTCGCCTCGCATCGGCTTTATAAGCATAGCAGCCGCCTTCGTTCAGCTCATGGGCTACGGCTTCGGATTCCTTGAAGCATGGTGGAAAAGATGCGTAAGAAAGCAGGACGAGTTTCAGGCTTTTGAGAAGACTTTCTATAAATAGCCCCTCACCCGTCACTATGTGACACCCTCTCCCCAAGGGGCGAGGGGTAAGTTAGTAATTAACATCATAATCTAATCGCCTATGTGGAGAGTAAAAGAATTCTATGAGCCTGAGGATTTTCCCAAAGAGGAAAAGAAGGCTGAAAACACAAATAGTTCTGAGCAAAACGAAGCTCATGATACGGAATGCCCATCGCGCTCCGGCTCCCTCCCTACGGGGGAGGGCGGGGGGAGAGGCCAGAAAGGCTCCAGCCCCGCATCATCCTTCCCCATCACCTCATGGTCAGAGGATGACCGTCCTCGCGAAAAACTCTCACGCATAGGAGCAGAGAACCTATCCAACGCCGAGCTACTTGCCATCCTCATAGGCTCTGGCAATACGAAGGAATCGGCTGTTGACCTGATGAAGCGAATCCTCAAGGATTGCGACAACAACCTCGGCATACTTGGTAGAAAGAGCATCGCCGAACTAACGGAATACAACGGCATAGGAGAAGCAAAGGCCATCTCAATACTTGCTGCCTGCGAACTGGGCAAGCGACGCGAGCATGAGGAGACACGACAGCGTATCGACCTCGGTTCGCCTGACGGCATCTACAAGCACCTATTGCCGAAGATACGCGACCTTGACGTGGAAGAGGCTTACATAGTGCTGATGAACAATAACTTCAAGCACATCAAGACCGTGCGACTATCTCATGGCGGCATAACCGAAACTGCCGTTGACGTGCGCCTTATCATCAAGGAAGCCGTACTTTGCAACGCCACAGTCGTAGCTCTCGCCCACAACCACCCAAGCGGCAACATTCAGCCAAGTGGTAATGACGACCAGATCACCCGACAGGTGCAACGTGCCTGTGACGCTATGCGACTGCATTTCCTCGATCATGTCATCGTGACTGACGGAGCTTACTTCTCATATCACGAAAGTGGGAAGCTGTAGCCACTTTCCCCACTTCCCCCTGCATAGGGGAAGAGCCGGAAGATTAAAAAGTCTCCCTATGCAGGGAGATTTAGAGGGTCTGGTAATTTGAAATTAATAATAATATATATATGACACAAGAAGAACGTACACAAATAGAAGAGCGCATCGTTGAGGTGCTCAAGACGGTCTATGACCCAGAGATTCCAGTAAACATCTATGACCTTGGTCTCATCTATAAGATTGACCTCAACGATGAAGGCGCACTCGACCTTGACATGACATTCACCGCTCCTTCATGCCCTGCGGCTGACTTCATCCTCGAAGACGTGCGCACAAAGGTTCTTGCCGTTGAAGGCGTAACAAGTGCCAACGTAAACATGGTCTTTGAGCCTGAATGGGATAAGTCAATGATGACAGAAGAAGCAAGGGTTGAGTTAGGATTGGATTAAAGACCCACCCCCTTACCCCTGACACATACTCCGATGTTATCAACATCGGACTTCCCATAAAGGGAGGGGAGTAGGATGTATCATACACAAAACAACTTCCTAACGTAAATTCGACCATTTTTCATATAAACATATTTTTTGTGATTATATTGAAAAAAATAATAAGGGAAACGGATTTATCTGATGTGTCTGATAGCTGGCGCATTAAGTGCTAACAGGTAATCATCTTCAGATAAATCAGATAAATCCGCTTCCCCTCTTTCATCAAACTAACGTTGTTTTATCATCACTAATTCATGAAGGAATTTTCTCAGTCAGAAAAACTATCTACTCCCCGCCCTTTATGGGAGGGGCAAGGGGGAGGGTATATATACTTTCTCTCCGACGCCCACCTCGGATCTCTCGCAGCAGAGCATCCACGCACTCAGGAACGCCGTCTCGTGCGCTTTCTCGATGAGATAAAGACAAAGGCTTCTGCGGTGTATCTGCTGGGCGATATGTTCGATTTCTGGCATGAATACAAGTATGTCGTGCCAAAGGGCTACACGCGCTTTCTCGGCAAGCTGTCGGAACTCACAGACTCCGGCATAGAGGTGCATTTCTTCACAGGCAACCACGACATCTGGGAATATGGCTATCTGGAAAAGGAGTGTGGAGTAATAGTGCACCACAAGCCTGAGACGCTCGAAATAAACGGCAAGACATTCTATCTTGCACACGGCGACGGCCTTGGCGACCCTGACAAGAAATTCAAGTTCATAAAGAAGATTTTCACGAGCAAGAGCTGCCAATGGCTTTTCCGCAACGTTCTGCCAACGACATGGGGAATGAAGTTCGGTCTTAACTGGGCAAAGGCTTCACGCCTTAAGCGCAAGGACGGCAAGGAACCGCCTTACATGGGCGAGGACAAGGAGCATCTCGTCATCTATGCCAAGGACTACCTCAAGTCGCATCCTGACGTGGATTATTTCCTCTTCGGCCACCGCCACATAGAGCTTGACCTCATGCTCACCCGCTCTTGTCGCCTAATGATTCTCGGCGACTGGATATGGCAGTTCACCTACGCCGTATTCGACGGAGAAATGATGTGCATGGAGAATTATATCGAAGGAGAGAGCAAGGTATAAATTCCCGCGAGTTCGACGAAAATTAAAAATTAATGCGATATTAACGTGTTATTCGTGGAAATTAATGTTTACTCACGGAGTAAGAACATATAATGACCATCAATGCCACATTAATACCGCATTAATTATTTTAAACGCAAAGACGCGGAGGTAATTTTGAATACGGAACTCAAAAACAAAGAGCACACTATTTTTCCTTATTGTTACCTGTTACTTGTTACCTCGAGATGTGGCTCGACGAATTTCATCTACACAGATTTATTTTAACAGTAAAAAAATAATAAGGGAAACAGATTTATGCTGATAGCTAACGCAGTAATATTTTCCGCGATTTCATTTCAGATAAATCAGATACATCCGTTTCCCTTTTCTTTTGAATTTATATTAGTTTATGCTTCTCTCATTCATTTTATGCCTTATTGGCAATTTTAGGTCTATTGAAGACCATTTTACATTTATTGGAATGACCATTCCGATAAATATTTTCTATTTTATTCGTTTATGAAAAGAAAATATTTGAATATGGGGACATATTCAAAATTGAAAATTTGGCTCAATGCCCCTAAAATTGCCAATACGGCATAAAATAAAATATCAGAATTACCGTGGTCTGCGAGGGCAAGAATAGCCTGGAAGGCAGTACATAGCGAAAAGTAAAATCAGGTATAGCCCTCCAGGCTGATGAAGAGATGAGGAGATTCTTTATCCGAGGGCATCCTCTCCTTCGTCAAGTATGCCCCCGGTTACTCATGGTATAGCCTTCCAGGCTTTTCTGAAAAACGGATTTATCTAATGTATCTAATAGCTGGCGCAGTAATATTTCGCTATTCATTTCAGATAAACCAGATAAATCCGCTTCCTTTTTCGTCGAACTCACGCTACATTATTTCCAAACTTCATCTGCAATCTCACGAACCAATCGCAGCTTTGCCCATTGCTCTTCCTGAGTCAGTTTGTTGCCGATAGCACATGAAGCGAAGCCACATTGAGGTGAGAGCGAAAGGCGATCAAGCGGAATATACTTTGCAGCCTCACGGATTCGGTTGATAATCTGCTGCTTGTCCTCAAGTTCTGGGCGCTTAGTAGTGATAAGACCGAGCACCACATGCTTGTCGGCACTCACCTTGCTCAAAGGCTCGAAACTGCCTGAACGCTCATCGTCATACTCAAGATAGAGCACGTCCACATTCTCACGGGCAAATACCCAGTCGGCTACAGAGTCATAAGCTCCGCTATTGAACCATGTAGAATGATAGTTGCCACGACAGATATGCGAAGCCACGAGCAAGTCATCTGGACGACCTTCAAGCGCAAGATTATTCACCTTGAGCAACAGATCCTTGACCTCATCGAGATTAGGGCTAAGACGCGCATAACGCTGTGCTGCAGCCTCACCAACTACCGCACCCCATGTACAGTCATCGAGCTGCAGGAAACGACCTCCAGCCTCATAGAACTGACGTATGAAGTCCTGATATACGACAGCAATATCATGTATTAGATCATTAAGGTCATTGTATATTGCACGTGTGCCAAGATAGTTCTGTGGAACAGTAAGTTGCTGGAAGAACTGTGCAGGAGAAGGGACAGTAAGCTTGGCTACACTCTGTGCATCCTCGTACTTCTTCACTCGTTTGAATGCCTCGATGAAAGGGTGTGGCTTAGGTGTGAGCTTACCTGTGAGATACACCTTGTCAAGACGTGCCGTCTCACCATTAAACGTCACATCACCACCTGGCTCATGAGCCACGCCACCAAAGCCCCAGAAGAAGTCGAGATGCCAGAACGTCCTGTTAAATTCGCCATCGGTAATCACGTGGAAGCCTAATTGCTTCTGCTTGTCTGTCAATTCCTTTACAAGCTGATCGAGTGTGTTGTCTGAAAGATTTTCTGGACGGAGGAAACTACCTACGAAGTCGGCTCTCTGTGGAACCTGAATACCATTGATTTCTTTTGCCATAGTTGTTGTAATTATTATCTGTTTTACAGTTTAAGAAGTTCAAGGAGTACAAGTAGTTTCGCTCCTAAAGTCGCTTAAGTAGTACAAGACGATAGCATTTGTAGTTTACTTGAGTGCTTTAGACAATCGTCTTGAACTCCTTGTACTCCATGTACTCCTTGAACTCCTTACATTATCTATAATTTTCGAGTGCAAAATTAATCACTCCGCCTCTTACAACCAAGAATATTTGGCATATTCAGAAAAATATACTACCTTTGCACCGAAATAATCAACATTCACAGAATATTATTCGGCAAAATATGAAATACGAAGAACTTGACGAGACGGACCGCAAGATATTGCGTATCCTTCAAGAAGACTCCACTCTCACAGTAAAGGAACTTGCAGCAAAGGTGAATCTCTCTGCCTCGCCCACTTTCGACAGACAGAAACGACTGGAGCGTGAAGGCTTCATCAAAGGCTATCACGCCGTACTTGACCCAAAGAAGACGGGTAATGGGATAACTGTGCTTTGCAACATGCGCCTCAGACATCATTCGCAGTTGCTCATGGATGATTTCATGGAGACAATTCAGGACATAGAGGAGATAACGGAATGCTACAACACCAGTGGTGAGTATGATTTCACGCTAAAGATACAGACACGCGACATGGATTCATATCAGGAGTTCATGCGCAAGAAACTCGGTAACATCGAGAGTGTCGGTTATTTTCATAGCATCTTCGTGATGAAGGAAGTGAAGAACACACATGGCGTACCTATCATTTAGCCGTTCCCAGTAATTATCAACCACAAATCTCACAGATAATTATCTCAAACGCAGAGACGCAGAGTCGCAGAGTTTTCTTTTTTACGAACACAGAAGGCACTAAAGAAACGAAGTTTTTCGTCAATTCCGTGCTTTCCGTGTTCAGAATTAAAATCTTTGCGCCTTCGTGCCTTTGCGTTTAATAAAATCACTAATTTCCTTATTGTTACCTGTTACTCGTTACCGAAGTTTAGTGATGATAAAAAATAAGGGAAACGGATTTTGTCCGCTTCCCTTATTTCGTATAATTCACGTTACATAGTATGCGTGATTTCTCTATACAAATCCACAGGACCGAGATGCCACATCTTCGTGTTTTCCTGCTCCATTTGCTTGTAGGTCTCTGACTTATACACTTTCTTTATAGCATCTATGATACTCATATTGTCATACTCTTGCAGCATACTTGCCAGACAACTTACTTTTGACGGCAATAGCAAATAAAGATTCTCCTGAGTTATTTCTCCTATCATCATAGCCTTACCTCCTCTGCATCAATGAATTTCAAGCTTTCAAGTGACAGCTCCGTATGAAATAGATACTGATCAACCAATGTGTACGTGCGCAATTCAGCTATGAGTGCCTGCTTGCTTATCACCTTTCCTTCATAAAGGGCAAATGCCGTATAAACATGATCGTTGGCAACAGGACCATACACAATATCATAATCATGCGTGAAACCTTTCTGTATTCGGTTCGCCATCACGAAATCCACCCATTCTTCCGTAGCCGTAGGGAAAGCTATACTCTTGCAGTTGTTCATTGTCTGTGGATCAAATTCATACACGTTGATATAACCCACATCCACCTTGCTCTCACGCATTCTACGACGCACCCACCTCTCTGCTTGTTCGCGCGAAGTAGTGGCATAGAAACCGCTCCCATAGTCGAGGGTGCGCTGTGGCTGTCTTATTTCCGGATTGACAACCTTTTCAATACTTCCGTTATAGAGTTTCATCCTACCTCCTCCTTCCTTCTGATATTGATAAACTCATCAATGTCTTCCAATAGCCACTGGTAGCTTTGCGTATGGAGCACTTCAAAGTGTTCTTCCAGATATTCGAGCACACCATGTTTACCAAGAACCTGCATAGCCTGTTCGCCAGTCAGTCCCTTTGCCTTCTTATACTGCTCTATGCAGAATGAGATGAAATACGCTATGTCTTGCTGCTTTTTATCCATTTAGGATTGAATTGTTTACATCTGCAAAAGTACACAATTTTCCACACAACTCCAAACATCTACATGTTTTATTGATAAGTGATGACAAAAGTACAAGGGCTGAAATTTCAGCTGTCGTCATATCGTTGTAAATCTGTTCCCAGAAAGGGAGGCTTTTCCTTATTGTTACCTGTTACTTGTTACTTCCTCATCGTGATAGAGGCAATTACATTGCTTTGACGGGTATTTCTTTATCAAATCCATATACATCTTTCTATCATTACGATGTAATTCATCAACAATAAGAACCTGATATCTCTTTTTCGGTGCTTTACTCTCCAACGCCAATGAAGTGTCAAGGAATTGGTGCGCCCATGAATAATCATAGGCCATAACTGCCTGAACAAATCTATCGACTTCACGCATTCCGCTACCTAACTTTCCTGCAATTATGGCATCTCTAAGTTTCTCAAGTTTCTTCTTGAAGAACGGATGTGGCCAAACTGCAATAGCTGACAACGCACTTTCTATATGAGGTTCTTCAAGATTAAAATTCTCCAATTCGGCTGCAATAAATTCCAAATCATTCGTATTATGGTATCTTGCCAATGCCATCAGAAGTTCCTCGCATGGATGCTTTATATACAATTCACGAATACGATTATAATGAGCATCATCACTTGGAGGCATTTCCCTAAGTTTTTCCTTTAAGAAGTCATATATTGGAATATCAGGAGTGAACAAAGCGAGAGAGTCATTCATCAAAGAGTCTTGAACTGAGATATAACCTCTACTACGAGCACCACTAGCAAACGAAAGGAACATACTTCCAGCGTGTTCTTTCCAGAAATAGTCATCACCTCCAACAGTCAATTTCGCAGTATCCTTATAATTGTCAAGAACCATCTTCTCCAAGCCATTATATCCCCTTGAGGCTAATGCCTTAAATGCAGTAACTCTTACAGCAGCACTATGACTCCTGTCATAAACAAGTTCTTTCAACTGTTCATCCGTACAGAGGCTATCCAAAAAAGAAAAAGGTATCCTACGATGAACTCGCACTTTATTACCTTCATGCTGATACTCACTCAAATCTACCTGTTCAAGTATGCTATCAACATTATAATTATGCCCATCCCTACTAAGATCAACGCAATTGTAATAATCCAGAATAAATAACATTTTGTCTAAATTACTTGGCTCATTACTACAAGCCGTTATCAAGAGTAATGATGATAATATTCCGAAAAGATTCTTCATTTGTCTTAGGTTTTGGTTTTATCAAGTGCAAAAGTAATTAAAAATCTTGACACCACCAAACATTTCATACAACAACCGACAGCCACTATTTTCCTTATTGTTACCCGTTACTTGTTACCGCTCTGTATGATTGTCCGCAATTAGGTGGTTGCGCCCTGAAAGGGCAAGGTCTGCACTTAGCCCAGGGCATCGCCCTGTGGTATTATGTCCAACGCAATTCATTCGCCCTGAAAGGGCAAAAGCATTCAATCGGATAAAACATACCTATCATCATATTCTACATTATATAGTCGTAAAAAGGTCAGATATTCATCATGGAAACTCAGTTTCTTGTGGTGCTCTGCCTGATTGGCAACATATTCAACCACCTTATCGACTTGTGATTGGCTGACCGAAAATACAGCATAGCCACCTTGCCATGCAAAATGTTCGTAGCTTGAGGCTAATGCCTTTATCCATCGGCTACTATTTCGTTTTACCTCTTCCACGAGATGTGCCACATTTTCATTCTTCGATAGCAAACACACTATATGAACATGGTCGCCTATACCACCAACACGAATGACTTTACAGCCGGTAGTATTGACCAATTGCCCTATATAACTGTGTACACGCTCCAAATGTTCATCGGCTATTTGTGGGCTGGTAGTCTTAACGTGAAAGATGATGTGCAGATATATTTTGTATAGAGATTGTGCCATATTATTAATGCTTTTGCCCTTTCAGGGCGAACAAAATATCATTGGTCATATAATACCACAGGGCGATGCCCTGGGCTATGTGCAAACCTTGCCCTTTCAGGGCGCAATCCGTCATTTTATTCATATCTCTTGTTGCGTTCTGCAAAAGTAGTGATAATTTCTCACTCTTCCAAATATATTTATTAATATATCTGTGTTTTTTTAGAATTTTATTTCGCCCAATTTTCTAATTGGGGATAAATGTCAACTTAATCTTTTAAAGAAACAAGTAGTTTTGCATTTCCCTACTCTGATTTTCTGTCGAACAAGGGCTTATCACATACCTACCCTCAATTGAGCATACTCAGTTGGTGGTAGTTGCTTGTTCATAAGCCATACAGCCACTATTTTCCTTATTGTTACCTGTTACTTGTTACCACCTTCTGCCTCCCATGCAAGTCCTATGTAAGTCCCTTGTAACTCCCATTTCCTCCCATTCTAAGGAACGGGCATGAAGCGGATTTGAAGCGAAGGAGAAACGGATCTGGAGCGGAGGCACAACGGAGGCAGAGCGGAGGCACAACGGAGGGAGAACGGAGCCACTATGGCGGGGAGAGCAAGCGGCCTCGGTAACAGGTAACAAGTAACAATAAGGATTTTTGTGAGACAGAATTTTACGGAAATATTCTAAGGAGTTTATATACCTTATTATATATAGAAATAATAAAATAGAAGAGCAGGTAGAACTGAATTTCTTATTGTTACCCGTTACTTGTTACTGCAAACTAATGGCAACGGCGAAACGTGAATGAGGACGCACCTTGCGGTGCTGAACTGACAATAATTACCAATCTTACCAATCTTCTACCAATAAAAATATTTTGATAAGATTTTAACTGATGGATTAAGATTGTGAAGATTGGTAATTATTGTCAGTTAAAAAACAGCTTGCTGTTTGCCGTGCAGGTTATGGCCTACGCGATCATAATAGCAAATTATGCTTGCGGAATTACCACACTATTTCGGCAAATTACCACACTAATTATAAAGAATAGCACACTAATTCAGCACATGGGGAAAAGGCTTGGAGGTACGGGGAAATTGTTGTAATTTTGTAATCGTGAACGGGGCCGAGGGGCTCATAGTCGAACTCAAAATTATTAACTTTAACAATTCAGCAATGACACAGAGATTTACCAACATCGGTTACATGGATTCTTGTCGAAGCAAGACCATGAAGCGTCTTACTCCTGAGGCGCTTGAGACACTTACTACCTCCAACGAGGTGAACAGCATCATGCGTCAGATTGAGGCGGAGGCTGATCAGGAGGCGAAAAGCAGGCTGAAGGGCAATCTGCCTGTGGTGCTCTTTGCTTGCCAGATGCCTGAGGATGGCGTGCGTCCAACGGCTGAGACTGCCATTCCAAGCGGGTTCTGCCTGCATGACTGGGATCACATCGAGGTGGATCCTCGCAAGCTCTACGATGAGCAGATTGCGGGCAAGGAAACGGAACTGGGCATCGTTCTTGCTCATGTCACTCCTCGTGGCGAAGGGCTCCGACTGGTGACTATCCTCCGTGAAGACGAGCGAATAACACAATGTCAGGAGAGGCTTGCAGCAACATTCGGGATGAGCCAGTTTGCCGACCGGAAGATCAAGGATCTGTCGCGCGTGTCATTCCTTCCCAGCAAGGACTACATGCTCTTCGTTGACAATGACAGGCTCTTCAATCATGTTCTCGAGGAGGGGAATAAGGATGAAGGGATGAAGGATGAGGGGATGAAGGATGAGGGGATGAAGGATGAGGGGATGAAGGATGAGAGCCAGAATGCAGTTGAGGTGAAGGTGAGCGACAACTTCAACTATCAGGGCATCAAGTTCAGCAGCATCATCGAGGCTCTGCTCCGACGAATAGCCACACAGGGTGAGCCTCGCGAGGGTGAGCGCAACGACGACCTCTTCATACTTGTGCGTGAGCTTCGCCACATCTGCGACTACAACTTCAACACGCTCTACATGCTCGTGGCTCCTTACTTCCCCACCCTTCCCGATGCCGAGATTCGTCGCACCATCAGCAACGCCCTTGCCACCAACGGTCGCACGATAACGCCCGTGATGAGAGGTGTGATTAGCGAGCTGAGAAACGTGAGCAACGCTTCTGACGAGACCGACATCCAGCTGCCTCGTCTGCCTAAGCTCTCAGCCGTGGAGGAGATGATTCTCGCACACTACCCCAAGCATCTCCGTTCGCAGGTGTATATGGCTATGCTGCCAATCTGGGGCGTGTATGGCACACACATCCGCTTCAACTACATGGACGGCCGTGAGAACTCGCTCTCGTTTCAGACAGCCGTGGTGGGCAAGAGCAGTAGCGGTAAGGCATTCGCTGCGCATCTCTTCGACCTTATGACGAAGCGCATCCGCATTGAGGACAACATTGAGCGCCAGAAGGCTGCCGAGTATCTCGCCATCTGCAACAAGGCAAGCGATGCCTCTGAGAAGCCTGACGACCCTCGTCCGCGAGTGAAGCTCTTCGGCGACGACATCACCACAAGTCAGATGCTGGAGTATCTCGACAATCTCGACGGAGAACATGCCATTCAGTTCACGGAGGAGGTGGCTCGACTCTCGAAGGCGAAGAAGACGGTGTATGGCGATAATGACGACCTGCTGTGCAAGGCTTTCGACAACGCCATGGGCGGTAAGGAGAGCAAGAGCCATCTGACGCGCAACATACGCATACCTATCTATCTGAACTGCCTCTACTGCGGTACTCCGGGCGGTATGCATAAGTTCTACAACAACCCTGAGGGTGGTCTTAACAACCGTGTGCTCTTCGCCTTCATGCCATCGGTGAGGATAAAGGGATTTCCGCACTATGAGAACCTTACCGAAGCGGAACAGGCACAGTTTGACGAGGCTTGCGACCTGCTCAGCGAGGCAGGCAAGGACGGAAGGAAGGTGGAGCTGCCTTGGCTTGAGAAGACCATCACGATGCTGAAGAACAAGTGGGACAAGGAGGATGACGAGAACCCTGACGAGGTGTGGTATGACCTGGGCAAGCGTGCCCTTGTGGTGGCTATGCGAGCAGGTGTGCTGCAATGGTATCTTCGCAGCTGTCCTACTGACGAGAAGCAGATTCGCGACATAGCGAAGGTGGTGAAGTGGACTGCCGAGGCTCACCGACTTGGGGTATATACCTTCTGTGGCAAGGACTACGAGGACATCAACGACATCGACAACTCTCTCATGCAGAAGCAGGGACGAATGTCGAAGAACAAGAAGCTGTTCTCTGTGCTTCCCGACCATTTCAGCGTGCAGGAGCTCATTGCCCTTCGTGTGCAGAATGGTGACAGCGCCAACGTGAAGATGGTGATAAGCCGATGGGTTGCTGACGGACTTATACGTAAGGTGTCGGAAGGATGCTACGAGAAGGTGCTGCAACTGGTGGCGTAAGAGGGGCGGTAACAAGTAACAGGTAACAATAAGAAAAATAGTGTAGAAGAAATTTTGTGGGGTGCAGGAATATTGCTATCTTTGCAAACGCATGAGGTGTTCTTGCACCCCACGGAAAGAAAATCTAAACATGGTGAGTTAGACGGATTAATTTTCAAGACTGCGAGGGCTGAAAGCCCGACACCTAACAGGGCAGTCCGTGAGGGCTGTCAATACGATAGGTATATGGTGAAAGGAGCGCTGTAAGTGCGACACCTGTAAACTATGACTCTAGGTGTCGGTCCTACAGACCTCATTCCATAAATATCGACAAATACAACAGCCCTTACGGACTGCCCTTTTAGGTGTCGCACCTACGGCGCTCTTTGTCGATTTTAATCTATAGAAAATCTATAAAAATGTCATCAACTCACATTAAACAAACAATAAATATGAAAGAAAATATATTAAAAGACATACTGAATCGTTTTGACCACTTTATAAAGAATGTGGATTTCGACAATCTGCCTGAACGGGATAGTGAGGACTATCGCGAGCTGCTGATGCAGACGGCTAACGACGGGATATTCTGCGATGGAAGATACAGCGCGAACACGGAATATACGCTTGAGGTATTCGAAAACCCTGACTATGCAAGCGAGAGCCGTAGTCTGGTTGCTATCAATGCCCTGAGCGAGAAAGACCGCGTGCGCTTCAGGTTCTATCTGGATCTGAAGGATATGTGCTATCCTCTTTTCCGTGGCAAGAAGACAGACTGGTCGGCATGGCCTTGGAACATGGCAGACGGCGAGAGCAGCTTGGACAACAAGGAGCTGTATGCCTTCATAACCGACTGCAAGTGGCCGAACCTGTCGGCAGCCATCCTGTATGACATTCACATGCTGATGATGAACGATGAGGAGAACTACACCAGCGTGGCTCGCAACGAGGTTTCGATGCACGTGTTCTATGGCATAAAATCGCACTGGGGAGGACATGACCAGTCAGAGGAGAAAAAGAAGAAACTCGTTGCAGCCATAGGCAAGTGCGCCGACGACCTGTGGGCTGTAGAGAACCACATGAAGGTGGGAAGGCTCGTGTGCAAGGATATGCTCGAATTGTCGCTCTATGACGCTATGGACACCTTTATCGACTCTACGTTCCGCTATCAGCAGGTGCTCATGGCGAGTGAGATGGCTGCATGGATAAGGGAGAACTGGACCATAGGCGAGAGACATCCTGAGAAGGCAAAAGAGAAGGCGTTGTGGGCAAAGCTTGATGAGCTGAAAGCAAAGTATGACGTTAAGTCGCCAAACATGAACCACACCTGTCTCATCATCGCCATTGACATACTCCAGATGTCGATGTTCTCGGAGGAAGAGGAGAACTTCGATGATGAGGATGAATGGATCGACGAGTCTGACGAAGATAAAACAGAGTAAGGCGTGGAGTGGGAAGAAGAAATATTTGAGCCTCGGCCGAAGAAGGCGGTTGGGCGACCTGCGAGGAATCCTTTTCATACCGTAGAGTGTGAAGAGGATTTCATACGTCGCTGTAGGAATATGGTAGAGAGATATTATCACCCCACGCCTAACACGTATTCGGATTTCGTGTTTGCAGCAAGGAAGAAGACAAGCAAGTCGTGCTTCTGGGCGATGATCTTCATCTACTATATGGAAGAGAAAGGCATGGATGAAAATTATTCAGGCTTCATAGAGCGCGTGGTCAGCACGCTCGGCAACTCGGTGATATGCGACCGCCCTACTTTGAGCCGCACCATCGGGAGATTGCAGAATCTCTACATCACCATTGACGATGCCCGACTGACGGATATGGATAATGACATAAGCATTTCAGAAGCTGACATGAAGGCTCGCAGAAAATACAGGAAGCAGTATGTGGATGTGGTGAGGTACTGGGAAGAGTGCCTGGGGTAACAAGTAACAGGTAACAATAAGGAAAATAGTCTTGCTCGTTGTATAAACATGTACTTATTGCTGAAAAATCCCGTAAAATTTTGTTGATTCATTTTTTTGTTGTACCTTTGCAACCTCATTTGTAATACATAATTATTTTTAGTTTAACAAATACAGAATAGAGTAAGCAGACTCACTTGACAAAGATGTAATAAAAAATACCTGCATATTTAAGCAAGGCGCAGATGCCAAGTTGATGTTCTTGTCGCAAAACCAGAACAGGAACATTGTGACTATGGCAACGCATTTTACAGACAGCCCTTATTGTGTCCTCGCGTGAGCGAGCAAGGGTTTTATATTCACAAAAAATATTACATCATGTTAGAACTAAAAGGAAAGTATTGCAAAGATTGCAAGATTTTCACAGATAATATAGAACAGGATGCACTCAGCATGATCTATCATTTCCTTGACCAGGCAATGTTTGATAATGCCAAGATTCGCATCATGCCTGATGTCCATGCAGGCAAGGATATAGTTGTTGGCTTCACCGTGCCATTCTCTGATCATGTCAATCCCGACCATGTTGGTGGCGATATCGGTTGTTCAGTAAGCACTACTATCACAGACCAGAAGGTCAGTAAGGATGAATATCCTACTATCGAGCGTAAAATTCGTGAAAATGTGAAGTTTGGCATGACAATTCACGAGAATGCGAAATACGAATATCGTGAACTATACAGTTATCTTAAGAACGCGCATCAGAAAGCCCGTAAGCAATGGCCTGAGATGGTGAACGACATCGATATCAGCGAGAAAGGGATTACCGAATTTCTTAAACGAGTGGATCAAAGCGAACACATGTTCTATCATAGCATCGGTACTGTAGGTGGAGGAAACCATTTCGTTGAGATAGGAACAACACCTGATGGATGCTATGCTTTCACCATCCATTGTGGTAGTCGTAATCTCGGTCAGAAAGTGTGGAAATACTGGAAGATGGAGGCAGGCAAACTGACAGGTATCACTAACGGGTATCTTGTAGGTGAAGCAATGAAGGGGTATCTCACAGATATGGTTATTGCTCAGGCGTATGCTGAATTCAATCATAAGATTATCGGCAAACTGATTCTTGAGTCCATATGTTATGCAAGTGGGAAGCCTGTGCATGTCAAGGAGGTTGTTCACACCACTCACAACTATGTTGACTTCCAGATGAAGATGCTTCGCAAGGGTGCTGTGGCGGCTCCTGAAGGTCGTAGGTTAGTCATTCCATTCAATATGCGTGACGGTCTCATTATTTGTCGTGGCAAAGGCAATGATGACTGGAACCAGAGTGCTCCTCATGGTGCTGGCAGACTTATGTCACGTGCCATGGCAAAGGAACTTATTGCCCTTGAAGACTTTCAGGTGGTTATGCAAGGCATCTATTCCACATCAGTATGTACAGGTACTATTGACGAGAGTCCGATGGCATACAAAGATCCTGAAGAGATTTTGCAACTCATAGCCCCAACGGTAGAGGTTGAGTATTTCATTCGGCCTATTATAAACCTGAAGGCGACAAGTAGTTATGAGTAAACAAAAGGTAATAATAAACAGAAAACCATCGTCGATTTTTGACGGTGGTTTTCACTATATAGAGATGTCAAACAAAATATGAATCTACTGAATTATCTGTCAGTAACAGGTAACAGGTAACAATAAGGAAATTAGTGCAATTGAAGGAGTGAAAGGAGTACAAGTAGTTTTTCTCTAAGGCTCAACAAGCTACGCAAGTTCCGCTCCTAAAGTCGCTTAAGGAGTACAAGACGATAGCTTTTTATCGTTTATACATCCGTCTTGCACTCCATGTACTCCTTGTACTCCATATAAAATTACTTCTTCGGTGTACTCATCGTGTTGAAGTTCCATTGCAGATGCAGCATGGCATAGCGAGGAAGGGTGTTGGTAACGGTTTCGTATCGTCCCTGAGCATTTACATAGATATTGGTGTTGGTAAGCTGATGAAGGATGTCGAACATCTCCAGACGCGCGGTGAGCTTCTTCTTCAGGAACGAGCGGGCAATAGAGGCATTCCACACAAGGTTATTGGTGTTGAGGTCGCTTGAAGCATAGCCACGACGAGAGTACATCTTTATGTCGGTTGCAAGGGTGAAGCCTGTACGGAACACGCGCCACATACCGTTGAAACCGTATGAGAAGTTAGTGGCGTTAACCTCGTTGAAGTTCGCCTGATCTGATGTGCTGTGTCGATACTCAATCTTACCACTTATGCCGAGCGAGAGACTATCACCAGTACGATAAGTGAGAGAAAGATTATCGTTCCAGATATTGTTGTGCACCTTACTAAGAGAAGAATTTGTCTGTCCAGTCACAGCCACCATATCCACACTCTGCGAGAAGTTATAGCCGAGGTTATTGTAGAAGTTGAAGCGTTTCTCCTTACCGAAGTCCATGCCAGAACCCGAGTTTACACTCCATGACCAGTTGCCATTAACATTGACAGGCTTATATGTGCGTCCACCAGTTGAGGAATCCACGGTATAGCCTTGCGAAACGGCATTCTGGGTAGCATCAATATTGGCATTAAGATTTGCCCATACGGTTACGGTATCGCCTCCTCGCTCCCAACGCTTGTAAGCATTAAAATACATGTTCTCATTCCATGAAGCCTTGAGGTCTGGGTTTCCGAGACGGATGTTAAGAGGATCTGAACTGTTGGTGACATCAATCGTATTCAAGATGTTAGGCTGACTATTCTTGACACTATAGCGAGCGTTGAAGCCTATCTTCTTCTTTACGTGACGGTAATAAACATAACCCTGTGGTGAGAATTTAGTATATTCACGAGTACGGAATGCCTCTATATAGCCGTGATAGCTATATCTCTGCTTGACATTAGCAAGTCCCAATGTCATATATGCATAGAAGTTCACGCTATCATTATAGTTCTGATACATGGTCATGAGGTTGGCACCATAATTCTTGGTCATGTCTGTACTGCGATAGCTGTTGTTCTTATCAATGTGTGCGAGAATAGAGTCGTTGCAGCTTGGAAGTTCGCCCAAAGGATGCTCGTAACCTATACCCCACCCTTCAATGTCGTGGAGGTTATGGTATTGCTGGGTGTTGTTACGATAGTCCTGATTATAATTAAGATAGAAACGTAATGAAAGATGCTCATTCGCATTATAGACATATCCAGCATCAAAGCCATAGCCATAGTTATGGTTAGGAGATGTGGTATATTTATTCTGATACAGGTCGCTGTTCTCAACACGGAAATAGTTGACATCCTGAATACTATAACTCTTGTCCTTTGTATTGCCATAGTTGCCCCAAATAGTACCCTCGATATAGTCACCAGAACTGAGCTTAAACTCTACATTCATATTGTTATTGGCATTAAAAGACTTATAGTTGCCGAGAGAGGTGTCCTTGCGACGATTGATGAGCTGTGCCTGAAGCTGAGGATTGAGTTGGGTAGAGAAGGTAGAATCAAGGCTCTGCTGAACATTTCCCCAACGATTGAATTCCTCATCGGCAAGCATACTGTGAGAAACGTAGTCGTTGTTGTTCTCCTTGTAATTGATGTATGTGTAGTTATACAACCAATATGGCTTTCTAACGTAAAACATATTGGTGAGTCCAATACTCTTGCTATGAGAAATACGTTCGCTCATAGAGCGTGAATAGTTGTTTCCCGTACTTAGGAACTGCTCATTATTGTTCGTGTTCTCATCAACAGACTTATCCCATGAGAACTCTACGTTTCCTTGCTCTTCCCAGCGTTGTTCTTTCTCTGAGATCTGGAGGTCAAGACCAGCCTTACGAGTGGTACGAGAGCCTTCCGGCTGATTGGCAGGATCCCAGTCGCCATCACGTCCCGGCTTGCGGTTCTCGTTGACGTTGTTGGTATTGGCATAGACAGAGAGACGGGAGCAGTCGGTATAGCGTAATGCGAAGAGACGCGCCATATAACGGTCTTCCGTACCACCAGCAACTTCTACGTTTCCGAGGAAGCCTTTGTTGTACTGACGTTTGAGCTGAACGTCCATTGTGAACTTCTTCTCTTCTTGCTCACGACCAGCCCATTTACTCTTCTCCGAACTTTTATGATACACTTGTATATTCTTCACCGTGAAGCTTGGAAGGTTTTCGAGCATGACCTTCTTATTGCCCTTGAAGAAGTCTTTGCCGTTGAGGGTAAGTTCCTCTACCTTCTCGCCATTTACGGTTATTTCGCCTTCGCTGCTGAGCTTGGCACCAGGCAACTGACGGACAAGGGCATCGAGCATACTGCCTTCTTCAAGTGGAAAGGCATCGGCATTATAGATGATTGTATCGCCATGCTGAACCATCTTAATCTTGGTAGCCTTGACAACCACCTCATCAAGCATTACGCTATCGGGAACACCAACCTTAACTGGGCGCATATATATGACAGGCAACTCGAACCAGCGGTTACGAGCCACCTTCTTGATTTCATAGTCAATGGTGTTGGGATAATAGCCTGGTGCCTTTGCCTTCAGAATGAACTTTCCTACGGCAGAATCAGCAGGAACCTTGAGCTCATAGTATGTACGGTCGCGCATATTCCAGCGGCTCTTTTCATACCTATGACAGGTCATAGTGTCGATAACAGTACTATCGGCACGCATGAGAGTTACAAACACGCTATCAGGACCCGCCTTCGTCTTTGCATCGATGACGTATCCGCATAGCTCAATTTTCTTCTCTTTCTTTTTCTTTGCGTTTTCTGCATAAGATGATACTGAAGTAGCCAACATTACCATGACTACCAGTAGGTTAACAAATTTTTTCAACGTTATAAATTGTTTTGGTTATTTTTACTACAATGTTCGTCTGTCGTAATCTCAGTATAAAGTTAGTTTTCTCAGTCAAAAAAGTGAGAGAGTGAGGGGACAAGTCAATCCCCTCACCAAGTGTCTCATATTGTGTTATTACAGATTACCTCTTTCCTTGTCAAGGTAGTACTTGTATGTACCTACCGTAAGCTCATCACATGCAGGCTCATCGCATACCACGATAGAGTGTGGGTGCATCTGGAGCATAGAAGCTGTCCACTTATGGCTTACAGAGCCGTCAATGATGTGTTTGAGGGCACGTGCCTTGTGATGCCCGTTGCAAACAAGCAGAACCTCTTTTGCTGCCATTACTGTGCCGATACCTACGGTAAGTGCCTGTGTAGGTACAAGGCTCAAGTCACCATCGAAGAAACGGGAGTTGGCGATGATTGTATCTGTGGTCAATGTCTTGATACGTGTCTTTGAAGAGAGTGAAGAACCAGGCTCGTTGAAAGCAAGGTGACCATCAGGACCTACACCTCCCATGAAGAGATCGATACCGCCTGCAGCCTCGATTGCTGCCTCATAAGCCTCACATTCTGCTATAAGGTCCTTTGCATTTCCGTTGAGTATGTGTACGTTCTCTTTCTTGATATCGATATGAGAGAAGAAGTTTGTCCACATGAAAGAATGGTAGCTCTCTGGATGATCCTCAGGAAGATTTACATACTCATCCATATTGAATGTGATGACATTCTGGAAAGAGATTTCACCAGCTTTGTAGAGATTGATGAGTTCCCTGTAGAGGCCGAGAGGTGAAGAGCCTGTTGGGCATCCCAACTTGAATGGCTTTTCTGGAGTAGGATTAGCCTCGATGATACGCTTGGCAACATAGTTTGCTGCCCACTTCGACATTTTGTCGTAGTTTGGTTCAATAATTACTCGCATACTTTTCTTGTTATTGGTTGTTTAAGTTTTAGCGCCTGAAGACCTGCTACCAAAAAGTGCAAAAGGAGGGGTTTCCTCAGACTATATTTCTTTATGTTTCTATTCTTTAAACGAGATTTAAAGTTCGATATTACAAGCCTGAACATCACGCTCTCCATCTTCGTCAAGAGCGGCATTCCATTCAGCCTCTGCCTTCTCGCCTTCTGCTATTAGAGAAGCCTTATCTGAAAGGTCGAAATGAGCGGCTGCCCAGTTGTATTCGTACTGAGCAATAAGTGGCTCTACATCCTCAAACGACTTGCCTGCCTCAAGTGCAGCTATCATTTCTGCCTTTGGTACGAGCATACCTCCGAAGTCTGTCCACTCTCCAGTTCCTTCAGATGATGCTGTCATGCCTTCACTTGCCTTAAGCACCTGTGCAAGATACATCTTCACAGCCTGATTATAGAGAGCAATACCACGCTCGATATGCTTTGGCGAAATAATACACTTCTTATATTCCGTAGCTCCTTCATTCTGCATCTTCTGAAGCACTTCTATTGCCTTCAGAATAGAGGCGATAGTATAAGGGCTAAGCATTGAAAAATTGAGGAGGTCACGACGTGTTGCCTTACCCTCTGTTCGTTTGTCACGCTTTGGCCATTTAAGAGCATCACGACGTGTACCTACGCTTCGGAATGCCTGTGCAGGAATGATATGTGTATATCCATCTCTACCCTCTGTGATGAGCGAGAATGGTAGTTCACGGAGATCCTGATGCCCAACATGGTGCATAATGACTGTGCTGAACGCACCTATCTGCATAGGCCAATATACATAGCTGCTGCTACCGAGCTTTGCACCACGAAGGAGCTGACCGTATTTGTTAGGTCCCATCTTGTATGAATGGTTGCTCTGGTTACTTCCAGAACCTGCATTGAAGAAACTTGTCATACAAGCAATCATAAGCGTTGCCTTATGGTGGCTCACGCTATAAGGACCTGCAAAATATGCACACGCCTCGCCATTCTCGAAATGACAGTTGGCGAAGAACAAAGACTGAGTAGCCGAGTACATACGACCAATATGACAACCTTGTCCAACAAAGCAGTTATCAAGCTGGGCAGCATCAATAATATGGCTATCTGAACCTACGATTACGTGCTCCATAATCACATTAGCCCCTACTCCACTTGGTGCTTCTGTCAAGGAATTAATACTAACGTCAACAAGACGAGTTGCACCTGTGACATGAGCCTTAGGACCAATATGAACGTCCGTCAACTGAAGACAATTCTTCACAACAGCACCTTCTTCTATTATGCTACCGTCAGACTCTATCTGCTTAGCATAGTCAAATGCTTTCTGCTGAAGCTTATTTACAAGCTCAGGATGTGCATAAGCCTCCTGTACTTCAAAGGCAGCCTCCATACTGGTAAGGTTATCATGAAGAATGACTTCAAGTCCGCCATCTTCCTTCATTACACCCACCTCTGTACCATTGGCAAAAGATGTCTTGCCTGTTGTTCCGAGGTCAGAAATATCAACGAGAGTTATTCCGGACGAGAGATATACCCGACCTATGAAGTTGACATTACTTATATGATAGTTAGAGAAATCTGTTACGACAAGGACATCGTCCCAGTTAGAAGCGGTTGAACCTGCGGATTGCAGTTTCAGTATTTCGTCTTCAGTAAGTTTGCGATATTTATTTTGCATATTTACGGGTTTAGGTTTCTGCAAAGGTACAATAAATATCTTATATTATAAAATGTTTATCAATTTCACTTTCTCGTTTTTGTTATTTTTAACAAATGCAAAGTGAACCTTATCATAAGATCTTTTGAAAATCAACTATTGCAATCTGCCTATAAAACCTTAATTCAACGAATCAACAATCTACAGATAAAGCGCAAAAGTACGCTCTATGTAACTCCCAAGTAGCTCCTATGTAAGTCCCTTCTTCCAAGGGACCAAACTCGGTGAAAGTCCGTTCCAGAAGCGGACTTAGAAGGGACCTTCACCGAGTTTGGTTCGGAGAAACAACGGAGGCAAAGTGAATGACCAGGGAATATAATGCACCTTCATAATAATAATCTAACGTTGATTATAAAATAACGAGAGGGAATAGCCAACTTTAATATAAAGAAAAAGCGTATCCCTCAAGAGAGATACGCTTTATATCTTGCATTAAATTGGTCTATGTTCAGCTCTCATACGAGCAGCAGTCTTTGGCTGACCCTTTGCACATGCATTGAAAATCTGATCTCCAATGCTATATGTCAAATCAGAATCCATCATATAGAGGGCATACTTCATAGCACTTTGATATTCCTTATTGTAGAAGTGGTACATGCCAAGATACTGAGCAGCAACAGCCCAATATTGTTCATCAGCAGCATCACGACTAGGGTTAGCAGCCTCAAGATTGAACAGCTTGGTAAACTGATTAAGAGCCTTACCAGTTCCAGGATTTTCCTCAGTCTGAGAAAGCATATACGCATGGTTGTAATAGATCTTACAAACTGTAGGATCTGTAGGGAACTCCTGCTCAATCTTTGTGAACAAATCCAACAGTTCACGCTGTGCAATACTCTTCTCTGTAGAATCTTCAGCCTTTTGATACTTCGTTAAGAGAATCTCTGTCAAGTTCAGCCAATCATCGATTGTTACATCATTAGGATTCTTCTTACTCTTCTGATATTCACGGATATGAAGTGCTTGATCAAACTTTCCTTGCGCCATTAAAGCACTAACAATCTTACCAATATCACCTCTCATTGTATTATACTGAGCTGCAGCAAGATCACGCTGTCCCATAGTGATACCCAAATCCTGTGAAAGATCAAGACCAACATCAAGACCTTCTTGCAATTTATCAATAGCAGCCTCTAATCCTACATTACCAGTACTAAGACTATCTATACTCTCCAATGAGAACATTGAAAGTGCTAGATAACGATAATCGTAAGGCATATAATGATAATGAAGCTTAGCTGTATCTGCACTCTGGAAAAGCTCATTAGCATTCTTGATAGCATCCTGATAACGCTGCAAGCCATAGTTTGCAGCAAGCATTATACTAAGGAATCGAGGATCAGTAACCTCCTGTTCATGTGCAAAAGTAGCTACACTAAGAATCTTTTCACGATAGAAATCCTTCTCATCAGGTTGCTTAGACAGGTCAACTGCATAGTCCAAAGCATTACAATAAGCGTTGAGTTCATCAAGTGAGAGATTCTCGTTGCCCTGTTCTTCATAGGTATAGATACCTTTCTTAAGAAGAGCCAACTTTGTACCGAGTGTATCAGCAGGAGCTTTCTTTGCAATAGCAACCTGAAGAGCAGCTATTGTACCACCGATCTTGAGGTCAGGACGCTGATCGCGAAGCAAAAGGAACTGTCTCAATACGCCCTCAGGATCCTCTGATGACTTCATTGCAGCATAATATTCATAAGAGTCAGGATAAAGAGGATTGACCTCCATCGCCTTCTTAAAATAGATGAGAGCAGTATCTCTGTAAGCAGAATCTCCATAGTGATCAAACTTATACTGACAATGCCTACCGAGAAGCACGTATGAAGGAGCGAAGTCTGGCTGAACCTCAAGAGCCTGCATTGCATACTTCTTTGTCTTATCAAAGTCCTGGTTCATATTGTAAGCCTCGGCAATACCAAGAAGAACTGTAGGGTTCTTACGGTTTACAATTGCAATACGATATGCAAGTGTATCTGCATAGTTTGCAAACTCTCTGATAGTCTCAGCGAGCGCACCAGTAAGTGCCTTTACATCAGTCTGTGCATTAGCTGGAGCAGCAAATGCTCCAAGCAGAAAGACTGAAAGGATGATATGTTTGAAAAATTTCATTCTATTATGCATCTAAAGGTTTATCTAAGAGTATAATGAACACCTAAGTTGATAGTCTGCATCAGAGTTGAGCGTCCCATGAAGTGATGCTGTCCACCACGATTCAAGATATAGATTGTTGGCTGACAGAATGCAGCAAAACGATCAGCAATCTTACGAGAGATACGGATACCTGCATGAGCACCAATACTTATGTCCTTTGCTCTAAAGTCAGCATCAAGACCTCTAAGTTTGTCAGCATCCTGGAAATATACAGTAGGACCAATAAATATGTCGTACTCTGTAGTACGTGGACGGAAACCACCCATGAGAGTTGTAAGGTTCGCATTGAAACTAGCAGAAAGAAGTCCCAAATTTACAACCCTTGCAGATTGCATATCGCTTCGTCCAACAAGCTCATAAGTCAAACGACCTGCAAAATATTCTGTGAAACGATATTCACCGAAGAGCATACCCTGACCACCAGAAATGAAGCCCTTAGAACCAACAGCTCTAGAATTGTGACCACGATAACTATGGAACATATTGAAACCACCAGCAATACCAAAACGCATACGAGATGAAAGCCATGGCTTGAAATCGTACATAGCGCTGATATCACGCATCTCACGATATTTCTCTGTACGGAGGTTCATACCAAAACCAAGCTTGATTGAGTGACGTCCCTGATTATTGTCATCAAACACCCATGATTCATATACAGGATCTTGTGGTCTTGTAGAACTTGCTGTAGAATAGAGATATTCAATAAAGACATTCACGTCATCACTAAGCTTATACCAAGGATGAATACCAAAGTTTAAGTTTGTGATATTCTGTCTCAAAAGGTTAAATCCATCATCTACAGGCTTCTTATTGATATTAGCAGAAGTCATAAATCTATGCATATTCTTCTTGCCAAAACCAATACCAACAAAGCCATAAACGCCCCATGGATCATCCCATGTAAAATCTCTGAAGAAACCCATTGGGTTTACAAGCAAATCAACTCTTCCACCAAGGTAGTTCTCGTTGAAGAACTCAGTTCCACTCATAAGAGGGTTATCGCCTTTATTGCTTCCCCACTCATAGTAGCCCCATTCAGTAGAACGACGGGTAAGTGTACCTCTGAAACCAGCAACCGGAGCGAACCACTTACCTACAGAAATACTACTTTCATAACCTATACCGAGTTTTGAACCTCCAACAGTAGGATCCTGATTCTCAGCAGAAGTCATACAGATACCAGATGAAGCCTCCACGAAGAGAGGGTCACGCCAACGCTCAATATCAAGAGAATCCTCGAAACTTGAGAGACGCTTAGCTGGAGCAAGTGCATACTGAACACCAAGATTGAATGTCTGGAGTGACTGCCAATTACCACCCAACTTAGGTGCATGACTGCCATACTTAACATTTCTAAGAAGATATGCAGAAGGCATAAAGTAAACAGATGCCTGATTTGTAAATCTATAGCTCAAACGAAGATTAAGATTACCACCAAGCTTAAGATCACTATCTGTTACTGGAAGTTCAGGATTTCCCAAAACAACCTTTGCAGTTTCACCTGTCAGCCAAGAAGCAGTCAAAGCAATACCACCATCTACATCCCACTTACGGTATGGATCTACACCACGCAAAAGGCTTGCAAGATGGAAAACTGGTCCTACATTAAATAATGACATATGTGATGAGTGCTTGATAGCATAACCACCATCCCATTTTGACTTCTGATTTCCTTCAACATCGCTTAAATTAACATATTCCATACCAATTCTGGTTGAGAAATAGTGATTAAAACGATATTCACCGAACAAAGAGAAACCACTTACATAAGCGTCTTTCTGCTCCCTAAGATATGGATAATATGTCTGTTGACGCTGAAGGTATGAAGCGCCCACACCAAGTGTCAAACGAGAAGCGACATTTGGATAAACTGGAAGTTCTTCAGGAAGATAAGTATCACGATACTTACGAGCCTCACTTGTAACGGTAAAACCAAGGTTTACATCAATATTATAACGCTTTGAGAGTCTAGCGATTCCTTCGTATCTTGTCACATGTGGCTCAACAAAGACCTGAACGCCCTTATCAACGCCGTACCATCCATGAACACCAGCCTCAAGATTGATTATATTATGTCTTTCAAAAGAATTTACGCCCTTATATTTCTCAGAGCGACCAATACTCAAACCACCCAAAAGATAAGCTCCATACTTGGAATTCCAATCATAGTACTTTCCAAATCCGAAAGGATTAATTATACCTTCTACACGAAGACCACCCCAAGAGTAACGATTTGACATCTGGTAACCATCTCCCTGATACGTCTTAATATATTCCGCATTACGACCAGTAAAACCTAATCGCATACCAAAAGCAGGTGAGAACCACTTACCGACAGCAACAGCGGTATTATGGCCACGATGACCAAAGGAAGCACCAGTCTGGAAATCAATGAAATAAGGATTTTGCCAAACGCGAAGTTTCTCTACGTCAGTCAAACCAGCATAATGCCATGAACTACGGATTCGATTCCAAGCCTCAGGACTATTATGATCACGAAGATAGTAAGCATAAGTACCACGAACGCCATAAAACAGGTCATACTTGTGCCAGTTACGCTTAACAGAATTATCGATCTGGTCAGAAGCAACACCAACATATGGCTCTATAGAGAAATAGCTTCTTGGACCTCCATAAATACCAAGAGAAAGGCCAAAGTGTGCATTTACAGAGAACTTAGCACCTTTCATCTCATTTGCCAACCAATCTCCCTCTGCGTATGATGATTTAGTAAAACCAAATCCAATACCTCCGAATGCACTAATATTTACAGGACGCTGAGGATTATAACCTGCAAAGTATGTTGACAAATTATACATATAGTCAATGTTACCATTAACCATATAGAATCTTGAAATATTTCCAGAGTATGGACGTAATGCATTTTCCAGATTCACGTAAAAACGAGCACTACTAAGTGGAGTAAAGTTTTTACCAATACCAAGATGAGCATTCTCCATTACGTTGAGCTTGAATCCCTCAACTCCACCTATTTTCTGCAAGCCAAAACCACCCATAAAGTAGAAATGATCCCAAAAACTCTTGCTTGTAAACGTATCACCTGAAGGCAGGAAACGATCCTCAATGATATAATCATGAGCATTCAACTGTCCTTCCTGCTGAGCACGATTAATCTTACTCAACTTTGTGACATCTTTACTTGCAATGAATTCCTCCTCATCAATGTCAGTGGTATCAATGGCAGCAGTATATGCATCTCTAGAGGATAGAGAAGCCTTTGCTACCGCATTCACTGCGGCGCTACTAAACAGCATGGCTGCCAAAGCTATGATATATTTTGTCTTATTCATTTTCTTTATAAAGCTGGTTATATATCAGCGATTATGTAGTTTCCTGATTTATTTGACGATTTAATTACCTTGCTCTGTCTTAGTTTCTGTATTATCCTGCGCAGGCTGTTGTCCAGCGTTAGGATCCGCAGCATTCGCAGTCTGATCAAGATTGAGATCAACGCTCAAATCGTCATCATCACCTCCACTAACAGTAATGTCCTCTTCATTCTCAGACTTTCCATCATCTGATAGTACAACAAGATCATCGAAACGCTGCTCATACTTTGCAAAATCTTTCTTCTTATAAAGATAAAGCTTTCGAAGATCATCACTTATCTGACCATCATTAAAGTAATAATACTTATAACTTGGTTCCAACTTGAAAGAATGGTGGAAGTAAGCGAGATAATCAGGAATATAATTAGGACGGGCAACCTTCGTGTTCTTGAAACTCTCTGCACGAGCCGCCATAATACCCTTCATATACCACTTCTTTGCATTATTGTTATCCATTGCATTAACAAGGGAATCAATATGCTGCTGAGTGAGTCCCAACTGCTTAATTGTCATCAACTCAAGAGCTGCCTCTGTATAGAATACAGCATGATTATCTGCATGAGATGAAAGCACCTCCTCCATTTCCTGGAGGTATGAATTTGTCTCTGATGGAGACATCTGCTTTGTCACACACTTCATGAAACGATCCTTGAAATTGATAAACATACGAAGCTTAGCAACCTTTGGATCATTCTGCTCAGATGCCTTACCAAACCAGAAGTTCATATAACTCTGAGCACTATCACGCTCATCCTTCATATAATATGTAAGAATCTGGTTAATAAGAATCTCACGACGATTCTTCTGAGCGACATCAGTATTACGAGCTGGTCTGCCCTGTACTCTTGAACTACGTGTGTTAATAAAAGGACGAAGGATGTTGAGATCAGGCGCACCCTCTCTCATCTTTAGAATAGCCATTCTGTTTGCACAATACATAGCAAACTTGACATTCTCATAACCCAAATCCTTTGTTACGTGTCTATAAGCAAGACGAGTAATAATATCCTGATCCTCCTTGTCCTCAATTACGTCAAAGAGGTTATAATAGTCACCATCAGAAAGATCCTCCTTGCCATCAATAAGATTCTGCTTATGCTCATAATAGAACGCAGCAACCTCAGCGCCATTCATAATGTGCTTACGCTCATAGCGGTAAGTACAACGCATACGACGCATTGACTCAAGGATTGGTACAATATATGTATCATAGAAAGGAAGAAGACGGATACTACTTTCACCAGATGTTATAGCAGTACGAAGCGAATCTGCCTTATCCTTGTTTCCCTCACTATCAAGTTCCTTTGCAACATCATCCCAGCTATATACTCTTGGAGCCTGTTTGTTGAAACTTACATCAGCCTTACCAAGACCATTGCGAAGAATATTGTAAGCTACATCAAGACGACCAGAAGCAAGTTTACGGTTAGCCTCATAACCACCATCAGGAGAAGCTGTAGCTTCAATTGAAACCTGCATCAAAAGATCACCATACGACTTCAACTCTTCAAGGAATGTATCACGAATAGAGTCGTTCTGGGCATCTTGTATAAGAACAGACTTACCAACCTGGAAACGAAGTTTGATATCCTGATTCTTTGTCTCAAAGTTCTCATCAGCCTGAGTCGCAAACTCATCAAGATCCATATCTGCCTGAGAAACTGCGAGATTAAGGAACTTATAATAATTTTTCTTTGTACAAGAAGATGTACTTGCCCAGTCTGCCAAATAGATATGATGATAGTCCGCTACCTCAAGGAGATAAGGGAACTTATAGTCCATACTTGGGGTACGCTTCTTATATATTACAGTAGTATCAATATCCACACGATTATGGATATTCAGAATGATGTTACTAGAATAGTAATCCTTCAACTTATCGTTTTTACGATAGTTGTAACCCATTCGACGATCCTGAAGCTCATGATATTCAGCACCCTCATAGCAAAGACCTTTTACGAAATCAACAGTATCACCAGTCTCACACTCCACAGCATAAGGCTGAATAATAAGACGAGAGTCTTCAGCAACCATGCCTGCAGGAAGATGCACAACAATTGGAATATAACAATGTACACCATCATCAAGAGCTGGAGCTGCAACAAGACTCAAAGTATCACGGCTCTGTCCCTGTACCTCAACGTTACTAAGAGTGTGATTTCCCTTGAAGTCAATCTTCTTCTCATGAACATGGATATACTCTGTCTGACCTGCAACAGTCTCAATTACAATGAAGTCAGCACCATCAGAGGTAAGGTCATCGTCTGGATCAAAAGAAGTCACAAGCAATGCCATACCAGGATACTGAACACGGACATTGAAAGTACCATTAGCCTTTGACTTCTTGAAGTTCAGGTTATACTTAGTGACAGCTTCATCAAAGGCAAGAGGATTAGTACCATTTGTTATCTCTGGCATAGTAGCCTCAAGAATAGCCTTAATATCATTAGCTTTCTTCGATGTCTTGAAGAGAGCATAACGAAGTGGCTTGGTGGTAATCTCATCACCAGTCTTGAACTGAACCTTGACACTAGCAGTAAATGGCTCATCACCTTGTGCCATAAGTGTATTACTTATAGCAAAAAGCAACATTGTCAAAAGTATAAATAATTTCTTCATCATTCTTATATCTGCTCCTAAACTGACAGACGACTATTATTGATTATACGAAATTGTATATGAAAACTGTTTACTTTAAAACGTACGAAATGGAAAGTCCGATTCGAGTTGGAAGAAGATAGTATCCATTAGCGTTTGCCTTGGTAATACCCTGTTCTGGTGAATCCTGATCATAATGAGCATTTATGAAATGCTCCTTCTGGTTGTAGTATATTGCACCATAACCAGCATGGAAATCAAGACTAAGACGACGAGTAATGTTATAAACATAACCAAACGTTAAACCAGCACCAACTGCATCGCCCCTATAGGTTTTGTTCTTCCATTCAATATTATAACGTCCACCTATAGCGCCAAGTCCCATGAATATTCCATGCACTGGTCGATGAGAAAGATAGTAACGGAATTCAGGCTGAACGACTGTCGCCTCGATATTCTTTCCCATTCCCTTCCATGCATAGATAAAATTCACGCCAAAAGAGGTCTTATTGCCTGTAACAATTTCCATACCAAGTGATGGAGCCATAAGAGCATCCATTGCAAGGTCTGTATTTACAGCTACCATCTGAGCCTTAACACCCAGTGATACCACAATAGCACATACTATAGAGAGTATTTTCTTCATTCTTTTCACTTAATTAAAATGTAATATCTCCAAGTTTAATGACACTACGATTCACGCCATTGTCATCTTGACCATCAACTACTGTGTAACGAACAGTCTTCATCTCTGGAGCCGTTGATTTATCCGCATTCAAATAGCGCACATAGATATTTGCAGTACCATTCTTCGAAACGCCAAGAACTATCAAAGATGATTTAATTTCTCTTTCTCCACCCTTCTTTATTCCATTATAGGTAAGTATGCCCTTTAGCTTTTTACCTCCAGCGACGGAACCATTTGGACGCTTTTGCGCTACAATATCGCATATCTCCACATAGATTTTATCGATATAGTTAGTTGCCTTAATTGTTCCAGAAACAAGATAATCCGTCGTTAACGTATAAGGCTTTTCATATGAAACATTTACATCTTGCCCCAACTTAACATCAACCAACTTGGTTGAGTCACCACGAAGAACACCTCCACGAAGTCTTGCATACTTACCAGAAAGAACTTTCTTGACTCCTTCATCAGAAATATTAGTCAGTTCCTCTGTCTTATGTGCAATTATCACATCGCCATAATAAAGACTATCATTAGGAAGTTTATTAAAATTCAAATTAGCATAGTCAAAATCAGCTTCATCCTTATTAACGGCATAGAACTTATATTTACCTACAGGAACTTCTCGTAGTATTTGCCCATTCAAACTACAAATGAAAGCCTTATTATAATTTCCAGTAGTATTTGTTGCAAAAGCAACTGGGGTGCCTTTCCAATCAGGATGCATAGTTAATGTCACAATAGTAGCTTTCTTCTGCTCAGCAAGTTCTTCTTCAGAAATAGCATCAACTTGCGAACATGAAGCAAATGAGGCTGAAACCACAGCTACTGACAATATATGTTTAAATATTTTATTCATTTTGTCATTCTCCATTATTTATTTTCCTTTGCAGCCTTGGCAGCAGCTTTCGCCTCTGCCTCAGCCTTCTTCTTTGCTTCCTTTTCTGCCCTAGCAGCTTCCTTTGCAGCTTCCTTCTCAGCCTTTGCTCTTGCCTTAGCCTCTTCCTGTGCCTTCTTCTTTGCATCACGATCAGCCTTAGCAGCCTCGGCCTTAGCATCAGCATCGTCCTCGTCTACATCATCATTGTCATCATTATTATCATAATCATCATCGTCGCTATTGAGCATCTGACTTTGCTTCTTCAGTTGCTCAGCGCGTTTCTTCTTTGCTTCCTTTTCCTGCTTTTCGAGAGTACGCTCCCACTCCTTCTGCTTGGCGATACGTTCCTTCTCCTTAGCAGCTTCCTGAGCATCACGTTCCTTCTGGAGAGCCTTCTGCTGAGCATCGTACTTTCTCTGTTCTGCATAAGCCTCATTCATACGCTTACGCTTCTCTTCCTCGTACTTTCTGTTTTCCTCAGCCATCTGCTTCTCCATAGCCTTTTCTTCTGCGCTCTTCTGCTTCAAGAGAGCCTTCTCTTCTGCATCAAGAGCCTTCTCAAGCTTACGTTCCTCAGCAGCCTTCAACTTGTCAGCCTCAATCTGTTGACGAACCTGTTCCTCCACCTTACGAGCATTAGCCTTATCTACGAGAGCAATACTATCCTCCTTAGCCTTCTGCTCCTGAGCCTTTATACGCTCTTCACGCTGTTTCTCACGAGCCTGCTCCTGAATCTTACGAGCCTGCTCCTCACGAGCCTTGTCAGCCTTACGTTTCATATCACGGGTATCTGCCAACTTCTGGTCAAGAACACTCTCGTGATTTCTCATATTAATAATAAGGAGAGAGTCATATTTGTTCTGGTAGAAACGATAAATTCTCAGGTAGTCCTGATCTCGCTTACGCAACTCTGCACGATAGTCGAGTTCAGCAAGTACCTTTTCCTGATATGCCAAATCTACGTCATATCTCCAACGATACTTATTATATATATTAGCCTTGCCAAGACGATACACAAGTCCGACACGTGCCTCAGTCAAGATTGGGAATGGCACAATTGTCAAACCAGACTTAGGCTCAGTAATAGTATAAGTCGAAGTCTGACTATCATGGCTAAACTTTTCATAGTCCGTAAGACAGAAACCTGCGCTGAAGCCAAAATCAAGGTCAACGCTCTTTCCGCTTGGGAATATATAAAGAGGGCGAATCACACCATACTGAAAACCCAAGGTATATGCCTGTCCCTGTATTCCCTCCTTACCGAAAAGGAAAGAATAGTCATCATACGCCAAATAAGCACCACGATACCAAGTAGTACGAGGATGCTTTGGACGACGACGACGGCCTGAGAAGATTTTCTCATAGGTATGACGGTGTGGGCCAAGATCGTTGGTAGTCTTTCGGGTACGCCAATAGTTACGGAATTCTGCGCGAACCTCGAACAAATTATACACAACGCCTGGATTATAGGTATGCTTTGTATTCCAATTACCCCTGACATTAAGTCCAATGGCATTACGACTCCAGTTGTATCTACCAAGATCAACTTCGATACCGGCATTGGCCAAAAGCATCATCCAGTCGAAACCATTTGTACGAAGGGAAATACGATCGCTAAATGTAAGCGAATCGAGCTTATGATCATCTGCCATCTTCTTCTGTGCAAAAACACATGAAGATGATGCAAGCATCATAAGCAGCACGCAATATTTCAGCCCTTTTAAATTCACTGTTTTAATCAAAACTTTAATATATAACATTTTTAACCCCGAACATGTCTACCACACATAGGAGTGTTCTTACTTTCTCATTATCTCCTAACTAACTGAAATAGTAGCAGTTACAACCAACTCCACCAACAGAATCAGTATGAAGACCCTAAAACTGCCTGCAAAGTTAAATATTTTTAATTGATTATGCAAACAAATTCTCAACTTTTATATTTTTTTTAACATATCTATTAACATTCGCTAATTTTACAAACATTCGCAAAACAACACTTTTTTGTTGACGGGCATACTCCCATCCGTTATTGCTTCTATTAACAAAAAATTATCTCCGTAGAAATTTCTTTCCTTTTACCATCGCAACGCCATTGTAACTTTTACTTACAAGTTGGCCATTGAGATTGTATAGTCTGCCATTTCTGATACCCTCAGAACAACCAGTTTCTACATTCTTTATCATAGTAGAAGCTCCAACGGTTGTCTTCGGCTGATAAACACCACTTGAGTAGTAATATTCTCCTGCAGAGATCGTATACCAAACATACCTGACAGAACCATCCGCTGTCGGGGTATATTTACCATCTGACGATAAAGTGCTTGAAGGTTTTGTCTTCTCGATATCTTCATAACACTCAAACTTCACATTCACCCCTTCCAGCGATGGGGCATCCTCTGCAAGCGTACCCGACAGATAAGATTTCAGCGTATTATATGCATTTGCTATTGCAGCCTTCGGGGCATACTTATATGCCCATACTGGCACTCCGCTATTACTTACACAGCTAATACACAACGCTGGCATATCCGCAAGTCCATCAATATTCTGCTCTGCAGCCACGCCATAATAAGAAACACCAGAAATTGTCATCTTTACGAACGACTTTCCTTCTTGTGTAAACTCCCATGTGCCTGTCTTATCTCCAGAAATCTTTCCATCTTCAGTAAGTGTCACCGTTACAAGAGTTGCTTCTGCAAAACTTGCATGATTCAGTTTATATGGATGAAGCAGCAACTTATAAGTTCCTGCAACATCTTCATTTGCGTAAAGACGAGCAGACTCAATCTGTGCCTGAGTAGTTTTCATTCCTGTATATCTGAACGGAGAGGCAACAAGCCAACCATATTCATTCTGGAACAACTGACGAACTCGCACCTGATGGTGAATAGTTCCATTATTGAACTTTGTATGGTACACGACAAACGCATTACCATCTGCATCCACACAGGCAGAATTATGTCCTTCCGCACACTCGCCTACCGTCATCGTTCCCCAGTTGTTGAAAGCGCCCAAGAGTTTCATGCCTCTATTAGTTACAGCCTTTGGACCAAAATTCAACTGATAGCTATTGAATATCGCCGAATTACCTGCTGCATCCTTATACGGACCTATTGGGGAAGTAGAACGGAACACGCGCATCTCATAACCTCCATCTGGTGCATATCCACCATAACTCATAAAGAGATAATAGTAATCTCCTATATGCTGGATATAAGGTCCTTCTCCTGACACATAATATCCTCCAGCGATCTTCTTTCCGAAATACTGATCGGAAGTAGCATTAGCATCAAGCGTAGTACCCGAATATGTATAGGTATAGTCACGAAGTCCTGTATTCTTATCAAGCTTTAGCATGAAGATACCTCCCGACCACGAACCATACGCAAGCCACAACTCACCTTCCTCGTCATAGAAGACACAAGGGTCAATGCAGTTCGGATAGTACGTTCCCCACTTGCTACCAGCACTTGAGAAACGAGCAGGAAGACTATTTGAACCTGTCACAATATTCATATCCGTCTTTGTCACGTCCACTTTCTTTCCAGAATAAGAAACGTTGTTAAATCCTCCGAATACAATCGGCGCTTCATATTTAAAAGGACCTGTCGGACTATCTGCCGTAAGAAGCACGATGACCGAAGCCCAGTTATCTCCATTAAGCGAAAGATACATGCACCACTTATTCATCTGCACATTATATATAATGTCGGGTGCCCACATATCCCCAGAAATCCATTGCGAAGCGTTAGAGGCATATATAGAGCAAAAGGCACCTGCATCAAAAGAGCCTAAGGTTTCAGTAACTATCTCCGAACCTCGTTTCACCTTCACCTCATGAGTAGGACAAGAAGAGAAAGCCGTCTTATAGCTCTTGCCAAGGAATGCGGAATGCTCATTGCCAGTATTAATCCCTGACCAGTTGACCATATCCTTTGACTTTGCCACGCCTATATGCGAACCTACTATATAATAATAGGTGTCCGAAGGATTATATACAACCGACGGATCATGAACCGCAACATTACTATACGTCTTTGACTTTTGCATATTCTGCAGTTGCGAAGACGTCAGCTTTGTCTGTGCACAGATAACTGCAGGCAACAGAAACAGCGACAAGGAAAAGAGCGATTTCAGTTTCATATCTTTCTTTTTTCCGAATATAAGGATTAAGGAATGGTAGTTTTAACGTATTTTAGCAAACGAGCTTTCCCCCTTATCCAATCATCATTATTCATGTTGATTGGCTTTTTGCTCGGCAAAATTACAATTTATTTTTCACAACTGCAAATTTTCAGCGATTTTTTTGGCAAAATGCACGATTTTTGGTTTTTTATTACTATATTTGCAGAAAGTTTTCGACTAAAACATCATACTAACTATATTATTTCAAAAGAAACATGATTAATAAGAAACTATTTCTGGCATCTCTTGCCATGGTCAGCTTCCTCGGCTCATTTGCCCAAAGCAATGAGATGGTCATCCAGACCAAAAAGCCTGGTGCTGCTATCCAGAGTACTATGTATGGCATTTTCTTTGAGGACATCAACTTTGCTGCTGACGGCGGTCTATATGCCGAGATGGTGGCAAACCGCTCCTTTGAATATCCTAACAGCTTTGCTTGCTGGGACATATCTGGCAAAGTAAGCATAAAGGATGACGGTCCTTTCAACAAGAACCCTCATTATGTCCGCCTTACCCCTACAGGGATCAACGATAAGCACACCATGATAGAGAATCACGGATTCTTTGGCATGGGTGTAAAGAAAGACCAAGAGTATCGCTTTACTGTCTGGGCTCGCTGTCCAGAGGACGGCAAAGCAAAGATATGGGTTGACCTTGTTGATAATGCCACTATGACCGACGACCAGAAGTTAGGTAATGGAGGTATAGACATCAGCGGTAAGGAATGGAAGAAATACACCCTTATCCTCAAGGCAAAGAAGACTATTGACAAGGCTCACCTCCGCGTATGGAGTGATAGCAAAGTCACAACAGACCTTGAGCACGTCAGCCTCTTCCCCGTTGATACTTGGAAAGGTCGTGAGAACGGTATGCGTAAGGATCTCGCACTGGCTCTCAACGACATGAAGCCGGGCATCTTCCGTTTCCCTGGCGGATGTATTGTCGAGGGTACCGACCTCGCTACACGCTATCAATGGAAGAACACCGTAGGACCAGTAGAGAACCGTCCTCTGAACGAGAACCGCTGGCACTACACATTCACCAACCGATATTATCCTAACTACTACCAGAGCTACGGACTTGGTTTCTTTGAGTTCTTCCAGCTCTGCGAGGACTTCGGATGTGACGCCCTCCCTGTCCTTAACTGTGGTATGGCTTGCCAATATCAGAATCCAGAGAAGACCGACCAGTATGTCGCCCTTGACGATCTTGATCCATACATTCAGGATGCTCTCGACCTTATCGAGTTTGCCAATGGCGATGCAAGCACCACATGGGGTAAGGTACGTGCGGATATGGGCCACCCAGAGCCTTTCAACCTCAAGTATATGGGTATCGGAAATGAGCAATGGGACTATAAGGATAATCCAGCATTCACATCTCGATTGAAGAAGTTCCTTGATGTCCTCAAGGCAAAGCATCCAGAGATCAAGTATATAGGCACGACAGGTCCCGACTCTGAAGGATGGAAATTTGATATGCTCCAGCCAAAGATGAAGGAACTAAAGGTTGACCTCTACGACGAGCATTTCTATCGTAATGAGCAATGGTTCACAGACTCTATCAACCGCCATCGCTATGACAAATACGACCGTTCAAAGGGTGCTCCAAAAGTATTCGCAGGAGAGTATGCCTGTCATGGTAAGGGCAAGAAGTGGAACCACTTCAACGCAGCCCTGCTTGAAGCTGCCTTTATGACTGGTTATGAGCGTAATGCGGATGTTGTTCAGATGGCTACTTATGCCCCACTCTTTGCTCATGTAGAGGGCTGGCAATGGCGTCCTGATGCTATCTGGTACGACAATCTCAACTCATTCAAGACCTGTTCTTACTGGGTACAATATCTCTATGCCCACTATAAAGGCACAAACGTACTCCCACTCACTATGAACAATAAGGTGGTGGCAGGTGATAGCGACCAGAACGGACTATCAGCTTCGGCTGTTATCAACAAGCCAACAGGCGAGATCTATGTCAAGGTTGCAAACATCAGCGACAAAGCCCAGAGCATCAAGCTCAACCTCAAGGGCATCAAGGCTCTCACAAGCGGTAAGGTTATAACCCTCCACTCTGACAACCCAATAGCAGAGAACTCTATCCAGAGACCAGACGCTATCCAGCCTATTGAGAAGGACATTGAGGTCTCAGGCTCTGTACTCGACACAGAAGTACCAGCAAAGACCTTCGCTGTATTTGTTCTGAAATAACATCCACACATAACAAACAACTAAACTCGGTGGTATTCCTATCATATAAGGATTACCACCGAGTTTTTGTTTAAGCATATTTGAGTCACAATCCACATTGTCAGTCTCACCACATACATTGCCTAATATACCCCAAAATTTCAATTATTTCAATAATTTCAATTAAATTTGGGCACACAATACTGTGATTCAGCTTTGATATGCGCGTCTATTTTTTATTGAAAATATTGAAATAATTGAAATTCTCGATGAAATGAGATGAGTGAAATCAACTATAAAACCACAATTTTTGCCCTTGCAGTATAACAATATAGCGGAGTATGTGATTCCACAATAACTCCGCTACAATTCCTATCCAAGGCCTATGCAAATCCCTACCAAATCCCATTTTTAGGATGGGCGATTCATAGAAACTTATCTAATTTCAATTTCCACCTACTATCTGCACAATTTGCAGCCTTCGCACTTATTCAGTTCACCCCTGAAACGCTTCTCTACAAGATGACGAAGACGATCACGGAGTGGTTCTACCTGTATTCTGTCTATTACCTCACCAATAAAGGCATTCTGAAGCAGGGTACGAGCCTCCTCAAGTGATATGCCTCTCTGCTGCATATAGAACAATGCCTTGTCATTCAACTGACCAACAGTAGAACCGTGGGCACACTTGACGTCATCTGCATATATCTCAAGCATAGGCTGGGTGTACATACGGCATTCCTTCGTTGCACAAAGGTTCTGGTTGGTCTCCTGAGAAGTGGTCTTCTGAGCATCCTTTCTGACAAGCACCTTACCAGCAAATGCACCTACAGCCTTATCATCAAGAACGTATTTATAAAGCTCGTGAGAGTCACAATGAGGCACCTTATGGTCAATAAGGGTGTTGTTATCCACACGTTGCTCCTTATCTGCTATCACGCAACCGTTCATATAGCACTCAGCACCCTCACCAGAGAATACAAGGTCTGTGCGGTTTCTTGTCACGCCATTATGCAAGGTGATGACATTATGATCAACACGTGAATTTGCCTTCTGGTCAATATACACGTTGCTAACACGTACATTCTTGTAATGTGTCTCCTCAAGACAGGTCATGTCAAGATGTGCATTCTCCCCGACAAACACCTCAACAACCTGAGTTGCAAGGAAGTTACGGTCATCAGCGGCATGGTCACAGAACAGTATCTTTGCATCAGCACCATGTTCAAGAACAACGAGCACACGACGGTTTACCATCAGTTCTACATCAGAACGCAGGATATTGATCACCTGAATGGCACGATCCACCTTTACGTTCTTAGGCACATAGATGAGAAGGGCATCCTGGGCAAGCATAGTGTTAAGAGCCGTGATACCATCCTCTGAGCTATCTGCAAGCGTGCCATAGAGTCCTTTAGCCTTATCCTGGGCATCAGCCAACCTACCGACATACACGCCATCTGGCAACTCTGCCTTTGGAAGAGCCTTGCTATAGAAGGCATCATTAACCACGAAATACAATGATGTACTCATATTTGGTACATCACACTTGAAGGCATCATAAGGGTTTACCGGAATCTCAAGACGAGAGAGGTTAAGTCCATAGTCAGGCGCAAAGAGTTCCGCCATATTGGTATATTTATACCTCTCCACCTTCCTTGACGGGAAGCCCAGACGCTTGAAGTCCTCAAACGCCTTTTCACGCACAGAGTTCATCACCTCATTGCTATGCCCGTTGATCATGTCACGGCACTGCGCATAGAGGTCTATATATTGCTTTTCGCTTTCCATAATAACGGCCTCTCCCCCCGCCCTTCCCCGTAGGGAGGGAGCCGGAGCGCGAAAGGCTATTCAATTATTCTTTTTTTTACAATTTCATTATTTTTCCGATGTTGGCATTCCGGCTCCCTCCCTACGGGGGAGGGCGGGGGGAGAGGCCTCATTACTTCGCTTCTGCCTTTATCCAGTCATAGCCACGTACCTCAATCTCCTTGGCAAGCTCAGGACCGGCAGTCTTTACAATCTTACCATTCCAGAGCACATGGATAACGCTTGGCTTGATCATGTCAAGCAAACGCTCGTAGTGAGTGATTACGATAGTGCTTGTTTTCTCGGTGTGGAGCATATTAACACCCTCTGCCACGATGCGCATAGCATCTACATCAAGACCAGAGTCTGTCTCGTCGAGAATAGAGAGAGTAGGCTCAAGCATAGCCATCTGGAATATCTCATTACGCTTCTTCTCACCACCAGAGAAGCCCTCGTTTACAGAGCGGTTGGCAAGTTTTGCATCAAGCTGAACAATCTCACGCTTTGCCTTCATCAACTTGATGAACTCAGAAGCAGAGAGAGGGGCAAGACCTTGATACTTACGCTTTTCGTTGATAGCAGCCTTCATGAAGTTGGTCATAGAGACACCAGGTATCTCCACAGGATACTGGAACGAGAGGAAAAGGCCCTCGTGAGCACGATCCTCAGGCTTCATTTCAAGCAGGTTCTTGCCATTGTACCATACCTCGCCTTCCGTAACCTCATAGAGGGGATTACCAACGAGAACGGCACTAAGAGTTGACTTTCCGGAACCGTTAGGTCCCATAATAGCATGAACCTCACCATCACCGATGGTAAGGTTTATGCCTTTAAGAATTTCCTTGTCGCCTATACGGGCGTGAAGGTTTTTAACTTCTAACATTTTGTTTAATTATATTTTTGGAGTACAAGGAGTACAAGACGATAGTTAAATACATAGTTCTAAGCAGTAAAGACATTCGTCTTGTACTCCTTGAACTCCTTGTACTCCTTCTAACTCCTTAAAAACTACTCCTCACCGATAGCCTTCCATGTACATGCAGCAAGAGCAGCACCGATGAATGGGCCAACGATGAATACCCAGAGATCTGTGAGAGCAATACCACCCTCGAAGAGAGCAGGACCGATAGAACGTGCTGGGTTTACGGATGTACCTGTATAGTGAATACCTACAAGGTGAATGAGTATCAAAGAGAGACCTATAGCGAGACCTGCAAAGTTGCCAGCCCCCTTCTTTGCGTCTGTAGTACCAAGCACTACAAGCACGAAGATACAAGTAAGGACAATCTCAACAATCAGACCACCAATCTGACTACCGCCACAACCATCACAGGTATTTGCACCTGTGAGAGTTCCCTCGAAACTTGCCCCTGAGAACTGTGTGAACACATAGAGCACAGCAGCTGCGACGATAGCACCAGCCGTCTGAGCAATCATATACCAGGTAGCATCCTTGCAGCTTATGCGCTTTGTCATGAGACAACCGAGTGTGATTGCAGGGTTGATGTGGCAACCGCTGATACCACCTATGGTATAGGCCATAGCGATAACAGAAAGGCCGAAAGCCATTGCTGTGCCAACTACTGATGCAGTGTCAGAACCACATGCGAGAGATACGGCTGTGCCGCAACCAAGAAGTGTGAGAACGAATGTTCCAACTGCTTCTGCAAGATACTTTTTCATTGTCTTAGAGTTTTAGTTTATTAATTATTAGTTAATCAACGACAGCCAACCAAGGTCAGCATATCAGTTTTATGTTTAAGGTCGTATAATAGATAGAGCTTATGATTTGCTCTGAACAATTTTCTTATCCTACAGTACCTTCAAGACTCACGCTAAGCAACTTCTGTGCCTCAACCGCAAACTCCATAGGTAGTTTCTGAATCACCTCCTTGGCATAGCCATTGACAATAAGACCTACAGCCTGTTCCATAGGAATGCCTCTCTGCTGACAGTAGAAAAGCTGATCTTCTGAAATCTTTGAGGTAGTAGCCTCATGCTCAAATATTGCCGTGTCATTATGCACATCCATATAAGGGAATGTATGCGCACCACACTCAGAACCGAGCAACAGCGAGTCACATGAAGAATAGTTACGGGCATTATCCGCCTTTGAACCAGCCCTCACAAGACCTCTGTACGAGTTCTGCGAATGTCCCGCAGAGATACCCTTAGAGATGATCGTTGACTTTGTATTCTTGCCAAGATGTATCATCTTCGTACCTGTGTCCGCCTGCTGATAGTTGTTTGTAACAGCTACGGAATAGAACTCCGCAACTGAATCATCACCTCTCAGCACGCATGACGGATACTTCCAAGTGATAGCCGAACCTGTCTCTACCTGTGTCCAAGATAGTTTTGAACGCTCACCGCGCAACTCACCACGCTTTGTCACGAGATTAAGCACGCCTCCCTTACCGTTCTCATCACCAGGATACCAGTTCTGTACGGTTGAGTACTTCACCTCTGCCCTATCATTTACGATAATCTCCACGATAGCGGCATGAAGCTGGTTCTCATCACGCATAGGAGCTGTACATCCTTCGAGATAAGACACATACGAATCATCATCTGCCACAATCAAAGTACGCTCAAACTGTCCTGTATTAGCCGCGTTGATACGGAAATAAGAACTAAGTTCCATAGGACAACGCACACCTTTTGGTATATAGACGAAAGAACCGTCAGAGAACACGGCTGAGTTGAGAGCAGCAAAGTAGTTGTCACGATAAGGGACAACTGTACCCAGATACTTCTTGATAAGGTCTGGATGCTCCTTGATAGCCTCGCCTATTGACATGAAGATGATGCCCTTCTCCTTCAACTTGTCCTTGAAGGTTGTCTTCACAGACACAGAGTCCATGATAGCATCAACAGCCGTACCACTCAATGCAAGACGCTCCTCAAGCGGAATACCGAGTTTGTCAAAGGTCTTCTCCAGTTCTGGATCAATCTCCTTGTTCTTCGGTTTCTTTGCCAGAGGATCAGCATAGTATGATATAGCCTGATAGTCGATAGGCGGTATGTCAAGATGCCCCCATGTAGGCTGCTCAAGGCCCTCCCAGTAATGGAAGGCCTTGAGTCGGAACTCCAACATCCAATCTGGCTCGCCTTTCTTTGCAGAAATCAGTCGAACCACATCTTCTGTCAGTCCTACAGGTATTATCTCAGTATGTACGTCAGTAGTGAAGCCGAACTCATACTTCTGTTCAGCAACCTTCTTGACGAATTCATTTTTTTCAGACATTTATATTCCTTTGATTACAGAGTCTGCTTAACCTCGATCTCAGTGAAGGTCTCGAGGATATCGCCCTGCTGAATATCATTGAAGTTAACGAGTGAGATACCGCACTCGAAGTTGGTAGCAACCTCCTTGACATCATCCTTGAAACGCTTGAGGGCGTTGATCTCGGCTGTGTGAACCACAATACCATCACGGATGACACGAGCCTTGTCAGTACGGTGAACCTTACCCTCGACAACCATAGCACCGGCAACAGTACCGACCTTGGAAATCTTGTAAACCTCACGTACCTCAACCTGACCGGTAACAACCTCCTTCTTAACCTTATCAAGCATACCCTCCATCACAGAAGTGATATCGTCGATAGCATCATAGATGACAGAGTATGTATTGATCTCAACGCCGTGCTGCTCTGCAACCTTCTTAGCCGCAGCAGAAGGACGGACATTAAAGCCGATGATGATAGAGTTCTCAGCAGCAGAAGCAAGCATTACGTCGTTCTCTGAGATCTGACCTACGGCACCCTGTATCACATTCACCTGAATCTTCTCAGTAGAGAGCTTGATGAATGAGTCAGAGAGAGCCTCGACAGAACCCTGTGTATCAGCCTTGACGATAAGGTTGAGAACGTGGAACTCACCAAGAGCGATACGGTGAGCGATTTCCTCAAGACCGACAACCTTAGTCGTTCTGAGACTCTGCTCACGCTGCAACTGCAAACGCTTGTTGGCAATATCCCTTGCCTCCTGCTCAGTCTCCATGATATGGAATGAGTCACCTGCACTTGGAGCTCCGTTAAGACCGAGAATGATAGCAGGCTCTGCAGGACGAACATTGTCTATTCTCTGGTTACGCTCGTTGAAGATAGCCTTCACACGACCATAGTATGTACCAGCAATCACAATATCACCCATCTTCAGAGTACCATTGCTTACGAGCATTGTAGCCACATAGCCACGGCCCTTGTCAAGAGAAGCCTCGATAACAGAACCAGTAGCCTTACGGTTTGGATTTGCCTTGAGGTCAAGCATCTCAGCCTCGAGAAGAACTTTCTCAAGAAGCTCTGCAACACCTGTACCTTTCTTGGCACTTATCTCCTGACACTGGTACTTACCACCCCACTCCTCTACAAGGAGATTCATGGCTGCAAGATCCTGACGAATCTTGTCTGGGTTAGCACCAGGCTTATCGATCTTGTTGATTGCGAACACCATAGGAACGTTAGCTGCCTGAGCATGGGCAATAGCCTCCTTGGTGGTAGGCATGATAGAGTCATCAGCGGCAATGATGATAATCGCGATATCAGTTACCTGAGTACCACGGGCACGCATAGCGGTGAATGCCTCGTGACCTGGAGTATCAAGGAATGTGATCTTACGACCATCCTCAAGCTTCACGTTATAAGCACCGATGTGCTGTGTGATACCACCAGCCTCACCAGCGATCACGTTTGTCTGACGGATATAGTCAAGGAGAGAAGTCTTACCGTGGTCAACATGTCCCATCACAGTTACGATAGGAGCACGACTTACGAGATCATTCTCATCATCCTCAGCCTCCTGAACAGCCTCCTGTACCTCGGCACTTACATACTCTGTTGTAAAGCCGAACTCCTCAGCAACGATGTTGATAGTCTCAGCATCCAGACGCTGGTTGATACTTACCATAACGCCGATTGACATCAGAGTACCGATAAGCTTGGTAACAGGAATATCCATCATAGTAGCAAGCTCTGAAACAGTAACGAACTCGGTGAGCTTCAGTACCTTCTCGCCCAACTCCTGCTCGAGAAGTTCCTCGTCACGCTTTTCAGCAGCAGCATCACGCTTTTCCTTACGGTACTTAGCACCCTTCTTGTTCTGGCTTGACTTAGAAGTCAGACGTGCGAGGGTTTCCTTTACCTGACGTGCTACATCCTCTTCGTTTACCTCCTGAGGCTTGTTATTCTGCTTATTCTTGTTCTTATTCTTCTTGCCCTGATTATTCTTGTTCTTATTGCCCTGAGGCTGGTTAGCAGCGGCATTGATATCCACGCGTTCCTTATTCATACGGTTGCGCTTCTTCTTCTCGCCGTTAGCCGCCTTCTGAGCATCACGAGCCTGCTGAGCCTTTTCCTCACGTTCCTTACGGCGCTCCTCCTTAGTCTTCTTCTTCGGACGAGTGCTTTGGTTCAAGGCATCAAGGTCAATCTTACCCACCACGTTCATCTTCTGACCGAGCATCTTACGCTCGTTCTTTGTGGTGAATACCTCAACCTCCTTCTCCCAAGGCTCTTCTACCTTCACCTTTTCAGGCTCAGCCTTCTTCTGCTCCTGCTTTGGAGCCTCTGCCTTCGGAGTTTCAGCCTTTGGAGCTTCCTTTACAGGTTCTGCCTTCTTCTGCTCTTGCTTTGGAGCATCATTCTTTGGAGCCTCAGCCTTCTTCTGTTCCTGCTTTGGAGCCTCTGCCTTTGGAGTTTCCTTAGTTGGTTCAGCTTTCTTTTCTGCCTTCTGATCTGGCTTCTTCTTACCGTTCAGGGCATCAAGGTCTATCTTGCCAAGAGGCTTGAACTCCTGACGTGTCTCCTTCTTCTCTACCTTTGGAGCAGCCTCAGCAGCCTTGGTCTCCTTAGCTTGTTTCTGCTCCTTGGATTCCTTAGCCTCCTTGTGCTCCTTCGGCTTCTTCTGGAAGAGTTTCTCTGCCTGAGTGCGGACTTCCTTATCCTTTGCAAAGGCAGCAGAAAGAGCCTTGTACTGCTCATCGCTGATCTTGCATGAAGGATCGGACTTCACCTCACCCAAATCAGGTCTCTTTTCCAGAAACTCAACAGCAGTTCCTAAACCGATGTTAAGTTCACGTATTGCTTTATTTAATCTTATACTCATTAAAAACTTACCAAGCCATCCCGTCACAAAATCGGGTCAAGTCCTGGATTTTTTCTATTTGTTATTCAACTTTCACTTTGCTCAAGTTGAAGGTTTTAAGGTTTATCGGTTTTCTGGTTCTCTGGTCGGAATGCCATTACCAATACGACCTCTTAACCTTAATAACCTCATAACCTGATAACCCATGAAGTTGAGCTTACGAAACTTCAGTTACTTTTACTGTTCAAACTCTGCTCTCAGAACTTCCAGTACCTGATCAACAGTTTCCTCCTCGAGGTCAGCCTTTGAAATAAGCATCTCACGTGGAGCATTGAGCACAGCCTTAGCTGTATCAAGACCAATACCCTTGATTGCATCAAGAACCCACTGGTCAATCTCATCGTTGAACTCGTCGAGATAGATATCGTCTGAATCCACGTTACCATCCTCACCAAGATCACGGAATACGTCGATTGTGTATTCTGTAAGCATAGAAGCGAGCTTGATGTTCTGACCACCACGACCGATAGCCAGACTTACCTCCTCTGGTGAGAGGTAAACCTCTGCCTTGTGGTTCTCGTCATCAAGCACGATGCTGTTGATGCGGGCAGGAGCAAGGGCACGCTGAATGAAGAGCTTTGTGTTTGCTGTGTAGTTGATAACGTCAAGGTTCTCGTTGCAAAGCTCACGAACGATACCGTGAACACGACTACCCTTAACACCTACGCAAGCTCCAACTGGATCGATACGCTCATCGAAGCTCTCAACAGCAATCTTTGCACGCTCTCCTGGAAGACGAGCAATACGACGGATAGTAACCTGACCTTCTGCAATCTCAGGAACCTCAGCCTCAAGCAAACGCTGGAGGAAGAGAGGACTTGTACGAGAAAGGATGATCTTAGGATTGTTATTCTCGTTGTCCACACGCTGGATAACAGCCTTAACGGTCTCACCCTTACGATACTGGTCTTGTGGAATCTGCTCTGCCTTTGGAAGGATAAGCTCGTTGTTCTCGTCGTCAACGATAAGAACCTCACGCTTCCAAGTCTGGTAAACCTCACCAGAGATAATCTCGCCCACACGATCCTTGTACTTGCTGTAGAGGCTATCGTGCTCAAGCTCGAGAATCTTACTTGCAAGAGTCTGACGAAGGTTAAGAATGGCACGACGACCGAACTTAGCGAAGTCAACGCGCTCTGACACGTCCTCACCAACCTCATAGTCAGCCTCAATCTTCTGAGCCTCTGTAAGAGCAATCTCCTTGTTCTCATCAGTAACCTCGCCATCAGCTACGACAACACGGTTACGGTAGATCTCGAAGTCACCCTTGTCTGGGTTCACGATTACGTCAAAGTTCTCATCACTGCCGAAGATCTTAGCAATGACATTACGGAAACTCTCTTCCAATACGCTAACCAAAGTAGTACGATCGATGTTCTTGGTGTCCTTGAACTCCTTGAACGTCTCAATCATATTTGGCTGTAAAATTACTTCTTTCTTTGCCATTATATTGTTTTATTTAAAATTTATCAAGTATTTGCAGTATTTCACCTCGTCCATTGAGAACTGCTTCTCAACCTCAACGAGCTGTGGACGCTTCTTGCCTTCCACCTTCTGCTTCTCGCTGACAGTCACGACGAACTGCCTTCCGTCAACCGACTTCAGCACACCTTCCAGTTTCTTACCGTCGGCAGCAAGCACCTCCACATTCTTTCCGATGCAGTTGATGTATTGCTGCTCCACCTTGAATGGCTGACCAATACCTGCGCTACCCACCTCAAGTTCATAATCCTCTTCGTCACGGTTAAGGTGATCCTCAATGAAGCGGCTCAAGGACACGCAATCCTCAATCCACACTCCATCAGCATGGTCAATCTCCACTACGATACGGTCATCTGTGCTAACCTCGATGTCAACCAGGAAATACTCCTTGTCCTGGAGCCATTCCTCTACTACTGTCTTAACGACGTTCTTGTCTATCATTCTCTCAATTTAAGTAATTCAACTCTCGCATGGCTCAAGTAGAGGTTTTATGGTTTAAAGGTTTTCTGGTTCTCTGGTCGGACTTGCTTTAGCTTGGTGAACTTGCGAACAATGTCATTATTGACACGACCTCATAACCCTACAACCTCACAACCTATAACCCATGAAGTCGAGCTTGTGAGACTTCAATTATGTAATAAAACAAGAATGAGAAGCTCAACTTGTGAGCCTCTCATTCCACTGAACAAGTGCAAAGTTACACATTATTTATGGATTTTCCAAATATTTCTATGAAAAAGTTGAAATTTTTGCTCTATTTTGTGCAAAAACAAGCATTCTCATCTATTGTTTCCGTGTTCTCATCCGCAAAATGCGATAATTTTGGCAGATACTCATCATCTACTTTGAACTGTCTGCCTTCTTCTATCCACTTCTTCAGGTTATCTCGCATAGCAAGAAACGCTCTTTGCGCTTCGGTATCTTCCTCACTAAGATGTCCTATCCTATCAAGTATCCTCTTGAAGTTTGCATCTTCTATTTCAATACGCTCATCAATGAATTTGAATGCTTCATCATATTCACCTAAGAAAAAGTAAGAAAGAGGAGCATAGAACCAAACACAAGGAGTGTTTATCAGATTATAGAATTCCTTATCCGCTGCAGCAGTATATACTTTCCTCAAAGTATTATATCTGTCAAATACAAACTGAACATCTGTATTTAACATCCTTTCAAAATCCGCAATATTTTCTTCCATAGATCGCTCACGAATGAAATCAGTATGAATTTCATCATGAGATCCTGTATCACAGAGATATGCAGGTCCAGCATAGATACTCCTGAGGTCAATAATCCCATCTGTCACTTCATAAAGAATTTCATTTAGTGATCGAGAAGCTACCGCGACAAAAGTTTGCAGATGCCAATCACCAGGATTAAAGCCTTGCGAATCCGCAAAGCCTATTGTGTGAATTATATCATCATCTACAAACTTAACATATTTATAAATCTTTGAATTGTACTTATAGCCTAAAGGTGTTAGATATTCCTTTATGGCTTTTTCCATTTGCTTCTTAAAAGTCATAATTCAGGTTTTTGTGATTTTTCCTGCAAAAGTACATATAAATAGCCTTACCGCCAAAAGAATCAATCAAAAAACTTCATACAAAAAGAAAGCAAACCACAAATCCGTCACCCAAGAACATACACTCAAACAACGAAGTATCTTCGTTCTTCCTCCGATATAAATAACGTCAGTTCGACGAAAAACCTGAAAGGGAGAGTTTGGGAAAATTACAGAAAAACCCTGAAAGGGTGATATAGCTTAGGATAGGGTGCAACCCTATCGGGGGTGGGCAAATTCCCTCAAAAGTCCTGCAAGGACGAGATATTTTCATATCAATCGCAATCCCGTATTATATGGAATTATATCGCACCTACGGTGCTCTAAAATATAGTGGCATTATCGATGATAGGGTTGCACCCTATCCTAAGCTATATCACCCTTTCAGGGTTTTAATCGAACTGATGTAAATACCATTAAATTACCATTAAAATACCATTCACAATGGTAATATAATGGTATTTATATGGTAATATAATGGTATTATAATGGTATTATCATTGGAAGAACAGCCTTGAAAAGAAGAAGGATAAAGCATAGCAGAAAAAAATAAAAAAAACGAATTATTCGGTTCTTCATGCAAGATTTTTATCATTTCCGCATTACATAATAAAATCAAGGTATCACAAAACTCAAATTTCATTATGAAAATCTCAAATTTATTCGTTAGTTTACTATTAGTTCTCACCACATTCACGTCTTGTTCTAAAGATGACGAAGAAGAATATGAACCAACGTATGCATCTGCGATCTCGAATTCATTATTCATAGAGATTGCAGATAAAGACGGCAACATCGCAGATTACGACAAACTATTGAAAGAAAACAAGTTATTCGCTATTAGCCAAGTATCAAAAAAGAATACAAAATTTAAAGTTACGGAGTATCAAAACACTAAGGTCGTCAGCCTTACAGTTGACACCCCAGACATGAAACACATGACCTTCAACAACGACAAAACATCGGGATATGGCAAGACTGATCTGGCTATGGAAATAAACGACAAACAATTCACAATAACTGTCAATTTTGAATACAGCTCTGCGAACAAGCCAGATCTTATTGGTGGTAGTTCTATCTACATCAAAGATATTGAGTATAACGGCAAGAAGATCACGCCTACGGATTACCTATCAATCTATTCCATAAGGATAAAATTAACAGACGACAAACCTATCATCGAGCCGCTATAAATTAGAGTAAAGTAGATAGGGTAAAGGGTAATGTAGATAGTATAAGAGGCGATTTTGAGACCTCCTTGCTATCTACATTACCCTTTACCCTATCTACTTTACCCTATCACCTTACTTCGTAATACTCTTCAGATAGTCATCCGACATCACAAGTCGTTTGGCTTCCTGAATCTGTTTGTCATAGCCATTCAGATAGGCTATTTTACCTTTTTGATAGTAGTAAGCCGCTATGATGTCAGCCTCAAGCACTCGACGAATCTGCTTCTCGTTCTTCTCAAGCTCATGGGCAAGATCATGCTTGAGCTTTGCCTTCAAGGCCTCAAACTCCTCCTTGTTGTCCTCATAATAGCCTTCCAACTTGGCTACCTTAATAAGCTCATCATAGAGTTTTACGGTCTCACGGTCGTATTTGAAGCCGGCATCAACAACTGCCTTTGAGAAATCCTTCCACTCACCCTCAGAGAGTCGGAACTCCTCTGGCTTTGCTATTGAGTCGTGCTTCATTATATAATCCACCACCCAGTTGAACATAACCTCCGTAGAGTCATATCCTGAATCAGCAAGATATACAGCAATATTAGGAATAGTATCGCCATTGAACTCCACATCAGGCTTGATACCACCGCCATCCCTCACCTCACGACCATTAGCCGTATGGAAGACATGCGTCAAAGAGTCTGGAATATGCTCCTTGTAGCCACCACCTGTATGCTTGTAGTTGATTGCCTGAATGCAACGACCACTTGGAATGTAATATTTTGAAGTGGTTAGCTTCATGCTCGTGTTGTGTGGAAGATCCATAGGCACTTGCACAAGTCCCTTGCCGTATGTACGTGTTCCGAACACAACAGCACGGTCAAGATCCTGAAGTGAACCTGCGGTAATCTCACTCGCAGAAGCCGTTTTCCCGTTCACCATTACTATTACAGGCATAACCGTATCAATAGGCTGTGCGTCAGTCTTATATGAATGATTTACCTTCTTCATCTTTCCCTTCGTTGTAACCAAAGTGATACCCTTTGGCACGAAGAGATTAACAATCTTGATAGCCTCCTGAAGCGAACCTCCACCATTGTTTCTAAGATCGAAGACAAAGCCCTTCATTCCTTGTTGACGAAGCTCGATAAAGGCACGACGGACATCTTGCGAGCAGCCCTCAGTAAACTGATCAAGAGCAATATAGCCCACATTCTCGTCAAGCATACCATAGTAAGGAACGGAAGGCAACTGGATAGCCCTACGCTTTATCTTCACCTCTAAAGGCTTCTTCTGTCCCGGACGCTTATACTTCAACAGGAAGGTAGAGCCAGCATCACCACGCAAATGGCTTGACACATAGCTCACGTCCTTACCCACCATCGTCGAGTCGTCGATAGAGATAATCTCATCACCTTTCTTCAAGCCAACCTCCTGTGCAGGCATACCGAAATAAGGCTCGTCGATGCAGACATTTCCCGTCTTTAGGTTCTTCCTCACGATAGCACCAATACCCGCATACTTACCCGTAAGCATCTGCTTTAGATTCTTCACCTCGTCAGATGCATAGTATTCGGTATAGGGATCAAGCGACCTTAACATCGCCTTAATGCCAGTACCAACAACCTCAGATGCGTCGAGCGTATCGACATACATCATATTGAGGTTCTTATATATTGCGGAGAATATCTCCAGATTGCGTGCTACGTCGTAGTTATGGTTCTTCTGCGCAGGAGCAGAAAGGCTGATAGCCAGAATTATAAGAGTTATTATCTTTTTCATTGTCTATTTTTCAAAAAATTGCTACAAAGATACTAAAATTCACGAAAAAAAACTAACTTTGCAAACAATTTAACTTACATTTAAGACAAAGTATCACTAAAATCTCATTATATGAAGCATTTATTCACATCATTGATGATACTTTCCTCTCTTGGGGCAAGTGCACAGAAGATTGACTTCAACCTTTCGGGCAAGGAAAACACAAGTACCGAGGAGGGTTTCAGCTCATGGGCTGTCGGGCGTTCAAAGACCGCCACGAAGGAGTTTGACGGCATTACCATCAAGGCAGAGGCAGTCGCAGGAACAGCCGCCAACGGCATCAACAACAACTGGTGGAAAGACGGCGTTTCAAAATACTCAAAACTTGTGAGCGACGGAGTTTTCTCAGCTTATATAGACTCCAAGAACGACTATTCATATTCAGCCTCAGAGCCTATGGGAATACAATTCACAATCTCTGGCCTCAAGGCAGGAAAGCATACCCTCACCGTCTATCATAACAATACCGATGGTATGACAAACCCATACCCTACCCTTCGCATTCTCGTGAATGGCGAACAGGTAGCATCAGGCATAGCCCAGAGCATACGTGCCCAGACAGCAGAGGCTTCAGGCATTTCATACATAGAGTTCACAGCCGAAGAGGGCAAGGATGTCATCGTTCAGTATATCTCCGAACCTAAGTCGGGCGAGACATACAGCAACACATCAGTTGCCATAAATGCCCTTATCTTCGACCGCCCTACTCCTGAAAACTCAGCCTCAGCCCCTTACCCTGAGAATCTCGACTATCACGCGGATTGCGACAAGGGTAGCATTACCCTCAAATGGACAAAGGGAAATACAGCCGTAAAGCACCATATCTATATAGGTGAAAGCGAGAATGCCCTTAATGAGGTAGCTGTTACAACCGAGACTTCCTACACATTTTCTTCACCCTCTGCCCTCTCTACCTATTATTGGAAGGTTGTAGAGGAGGATGCAGATGGACGCACCTTCGACGGCGACACTTGGTCATTTCGTCCTCGTCACCTTGCATTCCCAGGTGCAGAGGGCTATGGACGCTTTGCAATAGGTGGTCGTGGTGGTATTGTATATCATGTAACCTCTCTCGACGATGATGTGAACAATCCGAAGGAAGGCACATTCCGCTATGGAATAACAAAGATTAGCGGTCCTCGTACCATTGTCTTTGATGTTAGCGGATATATCACGCTCAAAGGTCGCCTCACTTGTTCTGATCCTTACGTTACCGTAGCAGGACAGACAGCTCCGGGCGAAGGCATAACCTTCCGTGGTGCTCCTCTCGGCTTTGCTTCCGATGGTATAACCCGTTTCATTCGTTCTTATCGTGGCTATGCAGGAACAGAGGCAGGACCTTCAACAGAAGAGCAGAACAAGGGACTTGACGGTCTCGGAATGGCTGGTTGCGACAATGCCATAATGGATCATTGCTCTGTGGCATGGACTACCGACGAGGCATTCTCTTCACGCAACGCCCATAGCATCACGCTTCAGCGAACTCTCCTCTCAGAGGCTCTTAACCAAGCCGATCACCCTAACTACGAAAAGGGCAAGCCACATGGTTTTGCAGCTACCATAGGCGGTGGCTGTTTCTACGGACATAGCTCTTATCACCACAATCTCCTTGCTCATTGCGAAGGTCGTAACTGGTCGCTCTCCGGCGGACTTGACGGCTCTGGCAACTATTCAGGCGCACATGATGTATTTAATAATGTGGTATATAACTGGGGAGATCGTGGCACAGAAGGCGGAACACACGAACTCAACTTCGTGAACAACTATTACAAGATGGGGCCATCAACCGCCAACGGGATAATACTCTTACATCAGTTTGAAGGCAAAGGCAAAGGCACTCAGGCTGCATACGTTAGCGGCAATATCCGAGAGAACCTTGACGGCTCAAAGACCACCGATGCAGAGAACCAGACATACAAGTACGAGCTCTCTAACGGCCAGAAACTGACATGGGAACCTTGGGCAACCGCTCCTTTCTTTGAATCATTCGCCACAATAGAGAGCGCGGAGGCTGCATACGCCAATGTTTTGTCAGATGTTGGTTGCAACCAGCCATTCCTTAACGCACACGATGCTCGTATAGTTAGCGAGACTTTCTCAGGCACCACTTCAACCGTCGGCTCAAAGACTGGCAAGAAAGGTCTTATAGACCGTGAATGGGATGCCGAGGGCTTCGCTATTATAAAAGAGGAGAAACGCCCAGCCGACTTCGACACAGATCAAGACGGTATGCCTGACTGGTGGGAGGCTCTTCATTCTGAGCTCAACCCTTCAGTAGCCGACAACAACAACGATGCTGATGGAGATGGTTACACAGCCCTTGAAGACTATCTTAACTGGATGGCTCTCCCCCACTTCACTATCGCCCTCACCAGTTCACAGAGCATTAACCTCCACGACTATTTCTCTGGCTACCCAACCACAGGCACCACATACAGCCTCATTGGCGAGAATGCCAACGCACAGATAACAGACGGCAAGCTCAGCATCACAGCACCCACTTACGAATGTATCAACACAGTTCAGGTAAAGGCAGAGGCAAACGGTGTTTCCCTTACCCGTGCTTTCAACTTCCGTTTCACAGGTTCGGCAACAGGTATCACCTCTCCAAACTCTAAACCCTCATCCCTAAACCCTAAACTCTCAACTCCAAACACGTACAACCTCTCCGGACAGCGTGTAAATGGCAGTTTCAAGGGTATCATTATCAAGAACGACAAGAAATGCGCACAATAACATTTTCTTGGCAATAACAGCCCGAAAAGCGTATAAAAACCACAAAAAACAAACTTTTTTCAAGAATTTTCTAAAATTTCTTGGAAAAAGTTTGGTAGTTTCAGAAAATCGTTGTACCTTTGCATCGCAATTAAGAAATAACGCTGATTGCAACACTAAAAGCTTCAGTAGCTCAGTTGGTTAGAGCACATGACTGTTAATCATGGGGTCGTTGGTTCAAGCCCATCCTGGAGCGCAAAAAAGAGATACTTTTGAGTATCTCTTTTTTGTTTATCTCCATTTCTGGGCTGTCCCACCGCCCCCCGGGGTCGTAGGTTTTCTCCCTACGGTCGAAGGGTCTCGTGAACTCGACAAATCTCAAGCCCATCCTGGAGCGCAAAAAGAGATACTTTCGGGTATCTCTTTTTTGTTTATCTCCATTTCTGGGCTGTCCCCACCGCCCCCGGGGTCGTAGGTTTTCTCCCTATGGTCGAAGAGTCTCGTGAACTCGACAAATCTCAAGCCCATCCTGGAGCGCAGAAAGAGATACTTTCGGGTATCTCTTTTTTTGTTTGTATTATCCCATATACCATATTTAACGTGAGTTCGGCGAATATCCTTACCCATAACCATTGAATACTACGCGATTGGCTAAGCTCTGAAGGAGCGACACCTAATAGGGCAGTCCGTTAGGGCTGTTATTATGCAAATGTGTGGGTAATAGAGCGCTGTAAGTGCGACACCTGAAAACTAAGACTCTATGTGTCGCTCCATTAGAGCTAATTCGTCAAACGACACATTTAGATATACAATTATTTCCGAAATTCAAAATAATTACCCTTTTTCCTTGCTCAATCTGATTATTTTTTATACTTTTGCATTTGATAGCACCAAGTTCCCCCTGCTATCCTACATTTTACGATTTGCATTTGTCGCTTTCTCTAAGATATTCGTGAAGATTGCAGCAAATAGACTCCCGCTATTCGTATTATGTAGATTAAAGCAGACCTAAACAACCTTGCCACATTCGGGAGTTCTACGGCATACAAACAAAGTGTTTACAATACAATGAAATTGCGCAGAACACTTATTGACAATAATACAGACCCATCAAAAGGCTATCACATGACCGAGGTCCTGAAAGAGTGCCTGGAAGACACCTCTATCAAAGAAGCATATATTGCCACAGGTTATTGGGATCTTCGTGGCACAGAACTTTTGTATGAAGAACTGCAAAAGTTCCTTGCTCGTGATGGGAGCAAACTAAGAATACTGATAGGTAAAGACCCTTTGATATATAAAGGAGATGCACAAATAACAAAGGGAGGTTCATACGACCATCAAGAACAAGCACTACGTGTTGACCTTGACGATTTATCCGTAAGCGAGAAATATGTCAAAGTTGTAAAAATGCTTGTAGATAACGTCAAGGACAAAGAAAACGACAAATTCCAGATACACGTCTATAAGCCAGAATGCAGAGAAGAAGAACAGTTCCTACATTCAAAGTGCTATATCTTCAAGGGCGAAGACGAAGAAAATCGTGCCGTTGCTTATGGAATCATAGGCAGTTCTAATTTTACCCAAAAAGGATTAGAAGGCAATTCCGAACTCAATATTCTTGAAATTGAGCCTAATAATATCACGAATGAGAATCCTGGCAATCCCAAGGACAGAACTCACTTGATGTGGTTCAATGAGAAGTGGGAAGATTCCAAACCATGGGAAGAGCAGTTCTTACTATTGGTAAATCAATCCAAGATGTGGGATGCAATTCAAAGCACACAGGCAGCAGAACACCCTCATGAACAAGAAGACAATCTCACCCCATACGAACTATACATCAAGCTACTTCAGGTAAAGTTCGGCATTTATATTGATAAAAATCTTGACGAGGTAATTGAAAGTTATCTCCCAAGAACATACGACCGCTATGACTATCAGATTGATGCTGTAAAACAATGCTTATCTACAATGAAGGAGCATGGCGGCTTTATGCTTGCAGATGTAGTAGGACTTGGCAAGACAATTGTCGGTTCTCTTATAATCAAGCACTTCCTACAGTTCCCTGATGACGATGAAAGAGAAAGGAAGGTACTGATTATAACACCACCTGCCATACAATCAGCATGGAAAGATACAATTAACGAATTCGACAAGGATGCCACAGATAAGATGGCAGACTACATTGACTTTATAACAACAGGTAGTATCGCCAAACTCACAGATGGCACAGAAAGCGAAGATACAGACGATGACAACTACGACAGCGGCGACTTCGAAGAAGAACTGAAGCATGAAAACTATGGTCTTATCATCATTGATGAAAGCCATAAATTCCGTAATAGCGGAACTTCCATGTACAAGGCTCTTGACGATCTGATTGCAGAAATAGGTAATGATACTGGCAATTACCCTTATATCGGCTTGCTTTCAGCTACTCCACAAAACAATCGTCCTGACGACCTCAAAAACCAGATATACCTCTTTGAACGTAGTCATAACGAGACATCGCTAACAAAGGCTAACAGTGGTAATCTTGAGAACTTCTTCGCTGAGATAAACTCAGAATACACCGACATTATCCATCCTGACGAAGATGATACAACAACACAAGAAGAGCGCAACGAGCACTTGAAGGAAATCTCAAAGCGAATCCGTGATTGCGTCCTTACTGACATTATGGTTCGCAGAACTCGTACCGATGTTCAGAAGTACTATAGCGAAGACATGAAACGACAGAACCTTAAATTCCCACAGATAAAAGGTCCTGTCAGCCTCAACTATTCCATGGATAAAGAACTATCCCAATTATTCGCTGACACAATGGACTACATATCTCCTTCAGAGGAGTATAAACTTCATAGTGACAAGTATTTGAGCTATTATCGTTATCGTGCTATCCAATATCTTGTTGATGAGAATATAAAGAAAAAATATGATGCCCGCGGTTCACGCGATGCAGACAAACTTGCAGATCAGCTTGCAAACATCATGATGATTAATCTTGTCAAGCGTCTTGAAAGTAGTTTCTCTGCATTCTATCAGTCATTGCTCAATCTGCGTCAATACACATTGAATATGATTGATATGTGGAACAACGGCAATATCTTCATCTGCCCTCAAATCAATGTTAATGAAGAACTCGACATAAAGGCAAAGGAAGAAAAGAGAAACAAGAAAGTAACTTTCGGCAACTGTGTTGACGACATCCGAGAAAAGATAAGGAAACTGAATGAGGACGGACGCAACGAAAATGAACGTAATAGCGAATACACCATCAATGATTTCAAAAAAGAATACATTGATTTGCTGAAGCATGACTATGATATCCTATGCGAACTTTGCGACCGCTGGGCAAAGAACACCGAGGATCCAAAGCTTGATGTCTTCAAGGAAAATCTCAAATCCGTATTGTTCAACAAGGAAACCAACATTCCGCAGAAACTTGTCATTTTCTCCGAGGCAATTGATACGGTAGAAACCATAAGACGAGTTGCGGAGAACAAAGGCTATAAAGTCTTGATGGTCACAGCAGCCAACAGAGATGTTATGGAACCTATCATCCGCGAAAACTTTGATGCGAACTATGGCAAGAAGCCAGGCGAGATTCAGAAGAATAACTATGATGTCATAGTCACTACAGAAGTACTTGCCGAAGGTATCAACCTGCATAGGGCAAACGTAATTCTGAATTACGATACCCCTTGGAACTCCACCCGACTCATGCAACGCATCGGTCGTGTCAATCGTATAGGCTCAACACAAGACTATGTTTACGTGTATAACTTCAAGCCAAGTGCGGAAGGTGACGCTGAAATACAACTCGTACAGAAAGCATACACCAAGTTACAATCTTTCCACACACTCTTCGGTGAGGACAGCAAGGTATATACAGAAGACGAGGAAGTCAGCCATTACGACCTTAACACTATCGTAAATGGAGAAGAATCTCCTTTGGAAAAATATATATACGAGCTAAAGAAATACAGAGATGAAAATCCTGAACGCTATGATTATATCCTAAACAAAGAAGATGGGCTTGAAATGGCAACTTCCTTTGTTGATGGGTGCTCATATTTCCACGTTAAATCCTCTCGCATGACAGGGCTATACGTTAAGGTTAACCCTGCCAATAACAAGGGGAAAATCATATCTTCATCCGAAATGTATCAGAATTTTGCCGTATCTCCTGATGCTGTCACTAAACAACTTCCTGCGGATTGGGACGAGCAGAAGGCAAAAGCAGAAAAAGCAGTCAATCAGTTCCTAAACAGAAAATATGTACGCAGAGCCAACAGCAATAATGCAACAAAGGCAAAGGAAATTCTTCGCAAGATGAAAAAAGACATCACTATGTCTGAAAAGTCGAAGTCATTACTTAATGATGCGTTTTCCCTTGTCAATAAAGGCAATAATGACATCATAAAGAAGATTCTTGCTTTTGACAGCTACATGAATACTGCTCAAAACGATTTGTTTGGAGGACTTACCCAACAAGACTTTGACGACATGATAGAACGTGAAATCAGTAATGTAGTCTCACAACTCCAGCATAAATACGGCAAAGCCAACGTATTCATTGGACTATCTAAATAAAAAATAACGCTTATGGACTTAAAATCATATTTCCACCAAAAATACCAAGGTGGCGAGAGTTTCATTGAGAATGTTATTCTTCCTATATTTGGAGAAAACAAATATGAAGATGCCTATGAAGAAGACGTCATAGAGAACAACCCCGATTTAGAAACTATGGCGAAATCTACGGGTATCTCCAATATACTGCGATTAGGCACCATCCAAATACCGATGAATCCAACTGATGTATTTGACATCACGGTAGATAATCATGTACAGATGGAGCGTAACCGCGTTACAATCCAGGCACTTATACGGCGCATTATGTCAACCTATTCAAGTGCATTCATGATTTTCCACTATAATGACACGGACAAATGGGATTGGCGATTCTCTTTTTGCAGCAAACTCGGGAACAACAAGGAAACGACAGACTCCAAGCGTTATACCTTCCTTCTTGGTCCTAACCAGTCATGCCGTACTGCTGCCGAAAATTTCAATAAACTTGCAGCGAAAGCTGGCAACATCGAACTTGAAGATATTGTTAGTGCTTTTGATGTTGAAACTCTTAGCAAGGAGTTCTTCGACAAATACAAGAAGCACTACGAGACGTTCTGTGATTTTGTATATGAAAATAAGGACAACAGGGAATATTTTGGCGAGGAGTTTTCACAATGGGAAGACAAAACTATCCGTGATTATGTAAAGAAGCTCCTCGGACGCATCGTTTTCCTGCATTTCCTCCAGAAAAAGGGCTGGCTTGGCGTTCCAGAAGACAAGGAATGGGGAGATGGCGAAACGGACTTCATGCGCAAACTTTTTGATAATGCTTCTCAGCAGCAGAAGGACAATTACCTTGATGAAGTTCTCGAACCTTTGTTTGAATACGGACTTGATACCGACAGGACAGACAAAAACGACCTCTTTAACACAGGCGTGGAAGGATTCAGAAACGTAAAGGTTCCATATCTGAATGGCGGTCTTTTTGATCGCGATGTGCTCGATGAGCCTAAGTCACGTTTCCCCAAAGAGTTGTTTGACAACTTACTTAGATTCTTCTCTGAATACAACTTCACCATTGACGAGAATGATCCAAACGATGCTCAGGTAGGCGTTGATCCTGAGATGCTTGGACGCATTTTTGAAAACCTCCTTGAAGACAACAAGGACAAGGGCGCATTCTATACGCCAAAGGAAATTGTGCAGTATATGTGCCGTGAGTCTTTGATTGCATATCTCCAGACAGATGTCAAGGACGAAGAAAGCAAAGAGGCTATACGCAAATTTGTAACCACATACGATGTTAATGCTATTGGTGGCAAAGATTCTGATACGGCAAAGGAAATCAATGAGCACCTTAAGCAAGTAAAGATTTGCGACCCAGCCATTGGTTCTGGTGCATTCCCTATGGGTTTGCTAAAAGAACTTTTCTTCTGCCGTGGGGCTATTGAGACATTTGACGATGCAGCAGAAATTAAACGACACATCATTCAGCAGAATATTTATGGTGTTGATATAGAAAAGGGTGCAGTTGATATTGCGCGCCTTCGTTTCTGGCTCGCCCTTATCGTTGACGAAAAAACACCTCATGCCTTGCCTAATATGGACTTCAAGATTATGCAGGGAAACTCTTTGCTCGAACAGTATAAAGGAGTTGATTTGAGTAAAATAATGGAGAGTAAAATCTCCAAATCTGGTCCCGTACAATTATCTTTTCTTGAAGAAGACGTAGAAAAGTTACGCCATCAACTAATTGTATTACGTAAAGAATACTTCAACACATTCGACAAACAACAAAAACAAAGTCTGCGCGTATCTATGCGCAATATTGTTCAGCTACAAATTGATGCTACGGTAAATAAATTTACAGGCCAAACAGACAAAAAGAACAATGAGCGAATCAAAATGGATGATATTGATATTGCTGCGACATCAGAGTTCTTCCTTTGGCATACTTGGTTTACCGATGTATTTGAAAATGGAGGATTTGATATTGTAATAGGCAACCCTCCATATATAAGGCCACATCGTTTGGCAGATGAATTAAAAGTAATACTTTGGAATAAATACAAAGTTGCTCAACAAAAAACTGATGTATACGCTTTTTTTGTTGAGCTTGGATGTAAACTGTTGGCAAAAAAAGGAATACTGTCATACATCATACCTAAAACATGGTTTGCAATATATTCTTTTAAGAAATTAAGAAAACTATTATTGGGTCATTATGACGTGTTTCAAATTGGACTACTTCCAGATAAAGTTTTCGACAATGCTACTGTCGAAACTGCACTATTGTTCGTTCAAAACGATAAGTTGCACAATGAAATAAACTTTTTTGATGTTGCTACAAAAACATTAAAAAAGAAGCAAACATACGAATCTATTTTAAAAGATTCAGATTTGACTATTAGCATTGGCGACAATACTCTTGCCAAAACAGCAACGCCATTAGGCAATATATCTAAAATCATATGCGGAATAGTTTCTGGCGACGACAAAAAATACTGCCGATTCGAACAAAAAGACCGTCTGGATAAAAAGGCCATTCGTGGCGCAAATATCTCCAGATATTTTATAAGCTACACTGGAGAATACATATGGTATAATAGAGAGCAAATGATTATTGACGGCAACAACAAGCCCAAGAGTTCACTAAAAGCAGCAGTAGGTCAATGCAGCCCTAAAAAGCCCGAAGACTTTGAACTTCCCGAGAAGATTGTTTTGCAACGCATATCCAAGAATATCATTGCATCATTAGACACTCAACAATATTATGCCCATAGTTCAGTAATTATTATCAAGCCGAATGATTCCGTATCTTTAAGATACATACTGGGCATTCTAAACTCCAAATATATAAACTATTGGTTGAAAAGTAACACATCAAACATATCTATAAATGCTGGTACTGTAAAAAAAATACCGATAGAAATAGGCTCAAAAGACATCCAAAACAAAATTATTCATCTTGTAAACCAGATACTCTCTGCCAAAAAAGAGAATCCCCAAGCCGACACGACCTCTCTTGAGCATGAGATCGACCTTCTTGTCTATGACCTTTATGGTTTGACAAAAGAAGAGCGTTTGATTGTTGATCCAGATTACAAGGAATAAACGTCTTGGCAACATGCGATTTTCTCGCTGAAAAAAATAAAAAAAGTTTTTTTCACGATTTTCCTGTCACCTGCAACACTATCTGATTATCAACGTGTTAGGTGGTGACAGATGTTTTCGCACTTGTCACCCACCTGTCACCCATACAAGCAACTAACTCCTTTTTTTGGGGGGGGCGAAAAAAAACTTGGTGACAGAAAGGTGACAGGTGGGAAAGTTCCTGTCACCCGTTAACTTACTGATATTCAACGAGTGTTGCAGGTGACAGGAAAATCGCGAAAAAAAAATTTTTCTTATAAATTTCTGCCAATGATAAAATTCATCGGCAAATAGCGTTATAGCCTCGTTTATTATTCGATGTAAGAACGAAGCAACTCCAATGCAAGTCCAATTCAGCTCCAATCCAACACCAATCCAACTCCAATCGTGAATTGGAAATCCATTGGATCAGCTATGGTTCTGCATTCAAGAAGATTATTATCTTATCTTATTTTGTGAGTTGGCTGACTTCATCCTTACTTAGTCCTGTAGCTTGCATGACAGATGCCACGGACAATCCCATTGCAAGAAGATTCTTCGCAACTTCATAGCGGCCTTTCTTCTCACCTTCAGCCATACCTTCCGATCTGCCTTCTGCTCTGCCTTCTTTAATTCCAGCGGCCCTGCCTTCTTTAATTCCAACGGCTCTGCCTTCTTTCAAGCCTTTGTCAAAGCCTTTCTTCAAGCCACTCTCAATAGCATAATCCATAACGCAAATAGTATCACGATATTTGCGTATGCCTTCATCATATTTCATGCGCTCTTCTTTGGAGAGGGCGCTTATATCTGCTATCTGTGCTATCTTGGCAAAGACAGAATCTTTTGCCGCAAACGGCATTCTATTTAATGCTTCCATATTCTTCAATACATAAATCCAACGTTCAAAATCATTATTGCAGTCATCTGCCTGTTTGTCAAAATAAGGCAGTTGCAAGTATATCATTCTAATGTCATTCGAGAAAATCTCTTTTGACTCCTTATCCATCAGTACGGCATCTGTGCGGAACTTCGTACCAATGTCATCTATCTTAAAATTCAGGAAGGCGACAAGGTAAACCGACTTGATCTCATACTTCCAATCTATTCCCTTTTCTCCCTGACGAGAGATTGCCTCCGAGACATAGTAGATGCTTCGCTTCTTAAAGTATGGCTGTTGATTGTTCTGCATCTCCACTATGATGTGCTCACCGTCCGTTGTCTTGCAGTAGATATCGTAGATTAGCGAACGGTCATCCGCATACATGGCAGGTTGTTCCTTATCAAGAAACGTGAGATCCACAATCTCCTTCTCGCCAACCAGAAGGTTGTTGAGGAAGTGCAACAATAGCGGTTTAGAGAACTCCTGTCCGAAGATTCGCTTAAAACCTATATCCGTAAAAGGGTTGATGAACTTTGCCATAGAGATACAGAGTTATGAGTTCGACATTTGTTTGCGTACAAAGATACATAATATTCACGAGATTAAAGCATTATAAGCCATTTTTTTGCTCTTTTAAACTAAAACAAATGAAATATCGACTAAAATACCACAATAAAAGACCTCAACAAACAATCTTCATGCTAAATGTTTTTCTATTTATTTTTAACTTGCCATAAGTCATGAAGTCTTGCCGCATTGACTCCAATTCAATTTGCGTCTGCACCGTGGACGCAATTAGATAACGTAAGTTCATTGAATTCGCATTACATACAGAACAAAAGAACAAGGTCAATATCCGCCTATGCAGATATCGACCTTGTTCTTTTGTTAATCCCATTAATACAATCTGTAATTACCTTCTTAGCTAATTCCGTCGAGATATTTCCCCTAATAATCAAAATCAGTTTTTACCCAATGTTTGTGACCATCTTTAAATCGTCACTTTGCATAAATCTTACACTTATTTCCGAGTGCAAAGGTATGAAGTTTTTCGCATCTGTACAAGAAATGTTGTTTCATAAAGTTTGTGATTTATACCATGCAACACTTTTTACATTTGCGCAATAGTGCAACACTCTATTATCCAATGGAGCAAAATATATTGCACACGATGTTGCATATTTGCAAAAGCATTTATTCTCAAGCAATTAGAAACACACTTTCATGTAATTTTTCCTTTCTGTGTGGGGTAACAAGACTTTTTATATTTAACATGAATTCGACAAATTCCGGTAAACAGTAAACTGTTTTTAACTGACAACAATTCTTCGCAAGGCTCAGGCGCTACACGGAGTCCCGATCTTACCAATCTTCAGCCAATAAGAAACTGGGGGTGCGCCCTAAATTTCAGAAAGGATTCCGCGTAGCGCCTGAGCTTTGCGAAGAAATTATAAATAAATGAAACCAGTAAATTAATTTAACGTCAGTTCGATGAATTCGAAACAAACGCATCTCCGATGCTGAACTGACAATAATTACCAATCTTACCAATCTTCAACCAATAAAAAAGAGATAAAATTGATAATTATTGGACTAAGATTGGTAAGATTGGTAATTATTGTCAGTTAAAAACAGCTTGCTGTTTGCCATCTAAGCAATTCGTCGAATTCACGTTAATTTACTGATAAAATTTATTGCTAATTTCTTCGCAAAGCTCAGGCGCTACGCGGAATCCTTTCTGAAATTTAGGGCGCACCCCCAGTTTCTTATTGGCTGAAGATTGGTAAGATCGGGACTCCGTGTAGCGCCTGAGCCTTGCGAAGAATTATTGTCAGTTTAGCATCGGAGATGCGTTTATTACGAATTCGTAGAACTCACGTTAACCAATTATTTTCTTTCTTCTCACGGAAACACATGGTATTGGACATAAAAAATGAACGGTTCCGCGATACTATGTATCTAAGAACCGTTCTATCGTCTTCCTGTATGTGAAGAGGAGGAGACTCGAACTCCCACGTCACAATTGACACTACCCCCTCAAAGTAGCGCGTCTACCAATTCCGCCACCTCTCCATAAGGATTTGTTTTTACCACTCTTCGTGGGCAGGGACGGATTCGAACCGCCGAAGCCGTGAAGCAACAGATTTACAGTCTGCCCGTTTTAACCACTTACCTACCTACCCGAAGATATGATATTGCATTCTATTTAATCATGAGTGTGACCTCATTTTCGAAATGCGGATGCAAAGGTACAACTTTTTTCGTAATTAGCAAACTTTTTGGCATATTTATTACAAAAAATATGAATATTTGCGATATATACCCTCGAAAAGTTACTCACTTTGTGATATTGCCTTATTTCTTTGGCTTTTGCCAGTACTCAGCAAAGAGCTTGATTATCTCCTCAAGCTGACCGTCGAGCTGAAGGAAAGCGTTGCAGTAGAACTCTGTGAGCTGAGCGCCTTTCTCGTTATTGTTATCAAGTTCGATGAATGGCGGACGAGAGCATACCGTTTCCTTTGTATCAACCTTATTGCCGTTGTAGAAGCTATAGCCGTTAGTGGTAAGGCTTATTCGTGCCCTACCATCCTTTGCACCAAGTTTCATGTCGATGTTACTCTTGATGTGCACAGGACCAGAGTCGAGCACCTTGCGAAGCAGAGAGCATTTAAGCGTCTTGCCCAGCGCATCGCGCGTCTCTATATCACCATCCTTGATTTTGAATTGCTTGTCAAGCAGGTTAGGAAAGGCTGCATAGATTTCGGCCCTTGACATAGGGATATTCTCTGCAACAAATGAGATTGTAAGCTCGTTACCCACCCTTTCATACTTCTCTGCATAGGTTTTAGCCTTTGTTTCAACCTTCTTGTATCTCTGAGCGGATAGCGACATTGAACACAGAATAGCTAAAATACAGATTAGGACATTCTTCATTTTTATATTCTATTTTTTAACTCTTATTTCCTATCAGAATTTGTTATCTTGCAAATACGCACTACTATTATCCTGCGATAAAATTGATGCAAAATTACAATTTTTTCTTCAAATATCCAAATTTTGTCATCGATTTATTTTGTTTTTATGCTTTTACAACTCTTCATTTTCAGGCGAAAAGATTTACGGATGCAAGCCATAAAGGAGTATAGCCAACAAAATGGCTTTTCTTTTCAAGGAAAAGAAGAAAGAATGATATTATTTGTACGTTTTCCGTGAAAATATGGTATTTTTTGAAAGAAAATACGTAAATTTGCAGACATAAACTAAAATGTGTAATTTTCATAAAATTTTCAATTAAGGCAATCATGACAAAAAGAATCCTAACCTCCGTATTGGTGGCTCTTGCGGCTATCAGTGCCAACGCGCAAAACATTCAGCTACACTATGATTTCGGTCGTCACATCTATTCGGAAGAGAAAACCAGACAGAACATCACAGCTACCTTCGAGCAGTTCTCTGCCGACGATCTCGGTTCGTGGTACTACTTCGTTGACCTTGACGTGGATAAGGACGGCGTGATGGGCGCATACACCGAGGTAAGTCGTGAATTCACCATAGCACCGGCAAGCGAGTCAAGTTCGTTCGCTGCCCACATGGAGTATGATGGTGGCATGGGCAGAGGCGGCTCTTACCAGTCAGCTGCGCTTCTTGGTGGTGCATGGAACGGGCACAATGCGGATTTCTCCACCACATACTCGGTTCAGGCTATGTATAAGCAGTTCTTCAAGCAGACGAAAGGCCCGAAGGGATATGCCTCATTCCAGATCACAGGCGTATGGAGCACCACCTTTGCCAACAAGGCATGTACTTTCTCTGGCTTTATAGACTTCTGGCGAGGCGAGAAAGACAACCACCACGGCAAGCTCGTTATCCTGACCGAGCCACAGATTTGGTGGAATGTTCATCCAAAGGTTTCTATTGGTTCAGAGGTGGAGATAAGCAATAACTTCATCTACAACACCAAGAACGACAAGACATTCTTCATGAACCCAACACTCGCCGTGAAGTTTAATCTGTGAATATAAACATAAGGAGTAATAAGGAGTACAAGGAGTAACAAGGAGTTCAAGACGATAGTACCGTTCGCTTTGAGCTATCAATGATTTTCAATTATCAATTATCCATTTTTCAAATAGCACAGACTATCGTCTTGTACTCCTTGCACACCTTTTACTCCTTGTACTCCTTCAAAAAACACAAAAACTATGCTTCAAAAGATTTTCGGATTTGATCCAAAGACCATGACGGTGAAGAAGGAGATCATCGCCGGCATAACAACGTTCCTTACCATGGCGTATATCCTTGCCGTGAACCCAAACATCCTTTCGGCAACTGGTATGGACAAGGGCGCTATCTTTACCACTACCATCATCTCGGCATTCGTGGGTACTGCAGTAATGGCAATCTATGCCAAACTGCCTTTCGTGCTTGCTCCTGGCATGGGACTAAACGCCTTCTTTGCCTACACGATAGTACTGACGATGGGATACTCATGGCAGTTTGCCCTTACTGCCGTATTCCTTGAGGGTATCATCTTCATCTTACTCACCATTACAGGACTGAGACAGAAGATCGTGGATTCCATGCCTTTGATTCTACGTCGTGCCATATCGCCAGGCATCGGACTATTCATAGCGTTCATTGGTCTAAAGAATGCAGGAATCGTAAGTGCAAGTGATTCTACCCTCGTAACCCTCGGCGACCTCCATTCTCCAGCCGTACTATTGGCTTGCTTCGGCATTCTATTGACATCTGCCTTGTTGGTAAGGAACGTGGTAGGTGCGCTATTGATAGGTATTCTTGTAACTACCATCATCGGTATTCCGCTTGGCGTAACCAATTTCACAGGCATTCTTGACGTGCCACCTTCAATAGAGCCTATCCTGATGAAGTTTGAATGGAGTAGCATTTTGTCGGTTGATATGGCAATCTGCGTAATCACATTCCTGTTTATTGATATGTTCGACACAATAGGCACTCTGATCGGCGTAAGCAACCGTGCAGGAATGGTGGACGAGAACGGTAACATACCACATCTGGGCAAGGCTTTCATGGCTGATGCCGTAGGTACTACCGTAGGTGCTATACTCGGAACATCAACCGTTACGACATACGTTGAGAGTGCTTCTGGCGTAAATGCAGGTGGAAGGTCTGGACTCACCTCTATCTCTGCTGCCGTTTGTTTCCTTATGGCTCTGTTCCTTGCACCAATATTCCTTGCTATACCTTCAGAGGCAACAGCACCAGCTTTGTTCCTTGTTGGTGTGATGATGATGCACGACATTCGCAAGGTGAACTTTACCGACTATGCCAACGCAATTCCAAGTTTCGTGTGCATCGCGGTTATGCCTCTCACCTATAGTATCTCTGACGGCATACTGCTGAGCCTCATCACCTATGTGGCAATAAGAATCATGACAGGTCGTTGGAAGGAGCTAAATATCGGTATGTGCATACTTGCCGCCCTCTTCGTGCTGAAGTACGCGTTCTTGTAAATGAAAAATTATAAAGTGAAAAATGGAAAATAGGTACTAATTACTAATTAACGTGAGTTCGATGAATTTCATCAACTCGTATATTGTAGAAAAACAGGTGGTTGAAGAAGCTCTGAAAGAGCGACACCTAACAGGGCAGTCCGATAGGGCTGTCATATAGACGATATTTAATGGAATGAGGTCTGAAGGACCGACACCTATTGTATTTAGGTGTCGCACTTACAGCGCTCCTTTAATCACGCATCTACCGAATAACAGCCCTTACGGACTGCCCTATTAGGTGTCGGGCTTTCAGCCCTCGCAGTCCTGAATTCGCCGAACTCACGTTTATTACATTGTAACTTGTATTTTTCACTTTTCACTTTTCATTTTTCATTTAAAAGTTTTCAACTTTTGGGCAAAAATATAAGCGGTACTCCATTTCGCAATGAGATACCGCTTTCTTTTTCCTTGATTATTATTCAAGTTGTGTTATTTCATAGAAAATCAGTAAGGTCATTAACCAATACTACTACTAACAAATTTTGTATTACTAACTAAATCTTACTTACTTTTTAATCTAAACGTGATATAAACGGAAACCTCGATTGGTTTTCCTGATGCAAAGGTACAAAAAAAAGCACAACACACAAATATTTTAAGGAGAAAAAACAACATTTTTTGATAAAAAATCTTTGAAGTGTATATATCACACACCACTTTTGCAACTTCGATGTTGCATTTTACGGTATTTTTCATTAAATTTGCACCCGATATGGAACAAACAATTTCTGAATTCCTGAACACGATCAACGAACCCTTGGGCGGACTGATGGTCGCGATTCTTTCAATAACTGGTATTTGGTTTACTTTCCGAACACGAGGCGTACAGTTTCGCATGTTCGGCGAGATGCTGCGTCTTCTCTTCAATAGTACGGACAACGACAGTAACAAGGACAACGGCACACACAAGCGCGTGAGCAGTTTTGAGGCTTTCACCGTTTCTCTTGCCTCTCGCGTTGGCACAGGAAACCTTGCAGGCGTGGCTACGGCAATAGTAATAGGTGGTCCTGGTGCTATCTTCTGGATGTGGGTAATGGCTCTCATAGGTAGCGTGAATACCTTCGTGGAATGCACCCTTGCCCAGTTATTCAAGAGTCGTGGTGAGGATTCATTCGTCGGAGGTCCCGCCTATTATATAATGAAGGGATTGCACAATCGTTGGTTCGCGTGTATCTTTGCCGTTGCTATCATCGGTCAGTTTGGACTCACTAATAATATGGTGCAAGCAAACACCATATCCTCGGCATTCACACAGGCCTTTGGATTCTCGCCAACAGCTATGGCCATTGCCCTTACAGCACTCACGATAGCCGTGGTATTCGGTGGCATACAACGCATAGCAAAGGTATGCTCGGTCATCGTGCCTGTCATGGCATTGGGCTATCTCGCCATTGCCGTATGGATTGTCATAACCAATATAACAATGATTCCATCGGTATTAACACTTATCGTCAAGAGTGCCTTCGGACTTGATCAGGCTGTGGGCGGAACCATAGGAGCAGCCATAACAATGGGCTTCAAACGCGGAATATTCAGTAATGAGGCAGGCGAAGGAAGTGCTCCTAATGCAGCGGCTACGGCAAACGTAAGCCACCCTGTAAAGCAAGGATTGATACAGACATTAGGCGTGTTTACCGATACCCTCATCGTCTGCTCATGCACAGCCTTCATCATTCTCTGCTCAGGACTATACAACTGTGGAGAGAATGGCATAGAACTTACCCAGGTGGCTCTCTCGGCACATATAGGTGAGGTGGGTAAAACGATAATCGCCGTTGCAATACTCTTCTTCGCATTCTCAAGCGTGATAGGCAACTACTATTACGGCGAGTGTAATGTCGCTTTCCTTTGTAATGGTAAGAGCTATACTAAAGCCGCCATCCAAGGCTACCGACTGGTGTTAGCCGTAATCATCTACCTCGGTTCTCTAATGACCATCGACATTGTTTGGGCATTGGTTGATTTCTTCATGGTGATAATGACAACGTGCAACCTTATCGCCATCACAATTCTCGGCAAGTATGTCATCAGGCTCCTTGACGATTACAGCCAACAACGTCAAGCTGGCAAGAATCCAGAATACAAGGCAGAAACATGCCCTGAGATTGCAGACGAAACTGAGTGTTGGTAAGTTTATACTGAAATCAAACACTTTGCTGCATGTCCGTTTTTAACCAATTAATAGGGAACGGACCTGGAACGGAGGTACAACGGAACCACAACGGAGGCACAACGGAGGCACAACGGAAGATGTAATAAGGCCCTTTGGAAATAGGTGTAATACTCTTGAAATGAAAAAATAAAAAAGTTTTTTAAGGGGGTATTACACCTTTTGTTGTTATGCCCAATATTTTCGTTGAGTATCAACACGTTAGATGCGGTGTAATACCCTTGAAAGTATTACACCATTTCGGGCGGTTTGGTGTAATAGTGGTGTAATACTTTCGAGGGTATTACATCAAGGCAAATAAATTGACACACAATCATTTAAGACGCTTAAATCGTCAAAGATGTAATACTCGTCATTAAAAACTTTTTTCAAAAAGTATTACACCAACTATTACACTAAAGGAATCTTTCTTGTTTTCTTCTCAACACCTTCACCTGAGAGAGTGAAAGCAATGGACCTTCTGAGGCTTCAAGAATTGCTTTCTGCTCTTTCTGGAGATAGATAGGGGCATCCTTGCGAAGGGGAAGAATGCGAAGTTCCACGTGCTTTCCCACGAGGTCAGAGACACGAACAAGCATTGGCTTGCCGTTCCAAAAATTATCCTGTATGAGCTTGCCATCAGCATAGACACGGGCACAGTCGGCTGCATAGTCAATCTTGAGGAAAGCACTATCAGCACAAGAGGCAAGGGCGGAATCTACATCTATCACATAGACAGCAGCTTTGTCAAAGTCGCTATCTTCAGGCATAGCCGCAACCTTCTGCTTTCCCATAACGATGTCACGAGGAGAATCAGCCTCACGAACCTTGCGAACCTCTACCCTATCATTAGTCTCGTGCCAGTACTCTTCTACTATCCTATCACCATCCTTATAAAGAATGCCGCCTTCATGCTTGGCAAAGTGGAGTTCGTCATCAATCTTATAGGCACGATTTGCCTTTTCTATAGGCAGAAGTACGCAATTAATATGGCCTCTCCCCCCGCCCTCTCCCGTAGAGAGGGAGCCGATTCGCGACTTAGAAGACATAGTGGATTTCTTGCCGTCAATCGTAACGGTGGGCTTCATGTCCTTGATAGGTATGAAATAGAGAGTATTGCCTATCTTGCAGAAAGGCTGGGCATCGGCCGTTATTGTATGGCCAAGGAACTGCATCCCGACAGGACGGACATAAGCCCCACCCGACTCGTTGTGCATCCTCACATAGTCATTATAGAACTCAAAGCAGCCACGGCGAGCATAGTGGTCAGAGAGGGCATCTACGCCCATTTGTGATAGTTCTTCGCCCCAGTCGGCAAGGAACTGATGAAGAAGACGTGTCTGATGAAAAGCGATATCATTAGGCTGTCCCATCTCGCCAAGAGGACATTGGAAATCGTATGTCATATAAGGCATATCGTTATAGTTGGTAACAGCCGTTTTCTGCGTCTCAGCCATAGTATGAGCAGGACTATACGGATTCGTGCCGCCATGATACATATAATAGCCCGGGAGATTGCTTCCGCTACCGAGTTTACAGATAGCAAGCGGCATAGCCTCATTACCGCTCATATTAATACGACGATGATATGACGGCATCATTCCGCCACCAAGTTCACATGTGAGGTAAGGATAGGTTAATTTGCTATTTGACGATTTACTATTTCCTGTTTCCTTGAGTTCATCGGCAGAAAAAGTCTCGGTAGCAATAGCTCCGCTCATTCTGTTGTCTTTGAACACAAATGCCTTGGCATATTCGCCCGGCATATCGCTCAATTTACGATCCCAGAAGCCATCGGCATAGTCGCCATAAAGAGGAAGCAGCTTGCCAAACTCTTCCTGTCCGTTAAGCTTCGGCCAGCCAGTACGGGTCATGAAAGGCACATCAAAGCCTGCCTTGACAGCAATATCCTTCAAGGTCATATAATAGTTCCAAGGACCTCGACACTCATTCTCTATCTGTACGCCGACCACAGGACCGCCATCTTTCCACTGCAATCCGTTCACTTGTCCGAAGATGTTATAGTAAAGTCGCTCTACTTCTTTTATAAATCCCTTTGCCAAGGAACGAACCTTATATTCCTTCGGATTGTCAACATGGCGTTGCACCACCCAATCAGGGAAACCGCCTTGATATACCTCTCCATGACAGAAAGGTCCTATACGAAGCACCACGGGCATATTCTCGCTCTTACACACTTCAAGAAACTCCCGAAGGTTCATATTGCCTGCCCAATTCCAATGTCCTTCTTCTGGCTCATGATGAATCCAGAATACATATGTAGCGACAATGGTAATGCCTCCAGCCTTCATCTTACGTATCTCCCTTCGCCAGTCCTTTGCAGGAACACGGGCATAGTGTATCTCGCCCATTACAGGCAGTACGTGCTTGCCACCAATGACAAATCCCTTGGAATCAACCTCAAACGTAACTCCTTGTGGGTTGACGTTGGTTCCAAAGGTAAAGGTGTTCTGGGCTAAAGTGTTTAGGGCAAAAAACGAAAGGATTATGAGGGTAAGGAGTTTAGGCATAGAATTAGGGAAATGAAAAAAATGAAAAATGAAAAATTATAAAATACAAGTTAGAATTTAAATGAAAAATGAACAATGAAAAATACAGATTACATGTTTTAGGGTAAAAGCCATACGCGCAAATAACAATCTGTATTTTTATAATTTCTAATTTTTCATTTTATAATTTACAAACCTGTATTTTTCACTTTTCATTTTTCATTTTATAATTTACTTTACTTAACAAGTTCCATAGTATCAGATGCAATCATAAGCTCCTCATCGGTAGGGATAACAACAACTGTTACCTTTGAGTCTGGAGTAGAGATGATAGCCTCTTCACCGTGGATCTGCGCGTTCTTTTCCTTGTCGAGCTTAATGCCCATCCATTCCATATCCTCACAGATAGCTTCACGGATATCTGACTGGTTCTCACATACACCTGCGGTGAATACGAGTACGTCAC